>NZ_JBLYZI010000147.1:0-10437 GCF_057680865.1 Endozoicomonas sp. Z74 | reverse complement strand
AACCTTCTCAAGCTTGATACTTCAGTGAAGGCTGGTATCAAGAACAAACGTAAAACCTGTGGCTGGGATGAAGACTATATGATGAAAGTGCTTGGGCTGATTGATTCTTGATCATGTTTTTGCCCTGAGGCAGCCATAAGCCGCCTTGATGGGCGGTCAAAGTATTATTGATTTTTGCGGTTCTGGCACCCGCCCTATACTGAACATCATTCGATATACCCACTGAATTTCATTCAGCTTTCTTTTGAGCACGACCATGAAAAACAACGCCATCACCAGCTGGATTGAGTTAAAAAAGCAAACTCGAAATTTTGAGACCGTATTGAACTGCAAGCGCATCCTTAAGAAAACAACGCCCTGGAATGATATGGCTCTGTTTTTTAAAGAAGCTGACAAACACATTAAATGATTCATATCCCTCCTGTTGTGTTATGAAGTACTCAGACTGCACGTTTCATTTTATTTTTGCAGCAGCCGCTCTCTGAGCGGCTTTTTTTTAGCCTGCATAGAGTAACAAAACAATACTAAAAGCAACATACACCTCCACACAGCTCAGTTCTCTATCTTCCTCCCAAGTCAGCCTACCGCCAGATCGACCACCCTACTTTTATATAAGACAGCCACTGAATAGAAAGCGTATTCGGGATTTTTGTACGATTGTACTTCAAATCAAAATGGCACAATTCAAATATCTGTCCTATATAACATGTCTCGCAAAGTTGAAACGTTGTTCTCAACAGTCGTTATAACTTGAAAATGCCATGACTTGAAAACAACGTTTATTCGGCGGGAAGGTTATTTCTGTTGCCAGCAGAAATAGCAAACGAAAGTACTAAACCACACTTGGATACGAGACATATCAGGATTCATTATGAAAACGTTAAAAGCGCTTCTAGCGGCCCTTTCTGTAACCGCCCTTTCCTCAACAGCAATGGCCTATGACTGGAACAGTGATCGGGTATTTGTTGGTGTAGAAGGAGGAATGGGCTGGAACAGCCTGGAGGCTGAGCTTGATGTTAATATATTGGGAAAGAAAGAGAGTGACAAGAAAGAGGAAAATGGAGTAAAAAGCAAATTCATAGGCGCACGAATTGGAACGTATATGCAAGATATCTTTCGAGTATACGCTACTTTTTCCTGGAATATGCTTGATGACACAACGCTCACCCTTAACAAAGCACCAAATGCTCCACTCCCTTTCAAAGATATGAAACAAATGAATTTCCTGCTTTCGGGAGACTATATCTTCATGCCAGAAAGCCAGGTTCATCCCTTTATTGGTCTTACCCTGGGAGCGACCCAAAATAAGGCAAGCCTTGAAGGAGAAAGTAAGGAGCAGTGGGGATTTGCCTACGGCGCTCAAGCTGGAGTTATCATCCCCCTGGATTCAGTAGACCTGGAAATTGGTGCTAAATATCTGGGCAACAACGCATCCATTGATGATGGCTTCAGTTATGGTGGTTCAAGCATAAGCTCAAAAGTTAATATGACTCATTCAAAACAAGCCTACCTTGCCCTGTCATTCCGATTCTAATTAAACGGCAACAGCCACGGAAGGCTATTGCCACTTTGATTTTCATACCCTTGATCATGAGACAAGATTTAATTCTGTAAACCTTTTATCATAACCTGACCCGTTTATGAGTAATTTCAGACTCCATCTCATTACTCCACAATAATATGAGGTAAAAACCTTGAACTGTCTTTGGTGATGGTTGTGGAATCTTCACGGATGCCAATACCCGCAGACCGATCACCGACCACCCAACTGCCAATCAAGGTATGATTCCCGGCAAATACCGGCAGAGGTTGGAATTTCTGGAGAATATAGCCACTGTCATCATAGGGGCCATCCACAAAATCGACTTCCTGACCGTTTTCAATAATGCTGACATTGGCACCTTCTCTGGAAAATACCGGTTTTTTTACATAGGACGATCCAAGATCGTCACCTGGGTTTTCATCCTCAAAATAACAGGGCAATAAATTCGGATGCCCTTTAAACTCCTGCCATAACAAGGGCAGCATGGCCTTATTGGACAGAATCGCCTTCCAGGGAGGCTCAAGAAACAGTGTCTGACCGCTCTTTAGAGAAGAACCAAAGTCTTCCTCAAACATAAACTCCCAAGGATACAGTTTAAACAATCCAGGTATCGTCATGTCGCGCAAGTCCGTAAAACGACCATCATGACTTAAGCCAATATCCTCTACATAAATAAATTCCGTATTCAAACCAGCCTGAATAGCGCAGTCACGAAAATACTCCACCGTGCCATAGTCTTCCTCGGTATCCTTGCAGCAGGAAAAATATAAAGGCTCTTTCCCCATGCGTTGCTTTTTCAGGAGGACCAGTGTTTCAATCAGCATCTCCTGAATGATATTGAACTGATCTGTTTCCGGTGGCAGGCGCTTCTCATCAATCATCTGCTCCAGCCAGAGCCACTGAAAAAAGGCCGATTCATACAGGGAAGTGGGGGTGTCCGCATTGTATTCATAGAACTTGGCAGGAGACTTACCATCATAGGAAAAATCCATTCGCCCGTAGAGGTGAGGCTCCCCATTCAGCCATGAGTGACGAATGTAGTCCCAATAGGGCTCCGGGATCCTGAGCCGCGTCATCATGGCTTCAGAGTGCACCGCTTTGTCCACCAGCTGCAGGCACATCTGGTGAATTTCCGCAGTGGGATCTTCCAGATCCTCTTCAATCTGCTTCAGTGAAAAGCGGTAATAAGCCGACTCATCCCAATAGGTTTCACCGTACAGTGTATGAAATTTGAAGCCCAGAGATTCCGCGAGCGCTTCCCAGCTCTTTCTCGGGGCGGTTTCTATGCGCAGCATAATTACCCCCCCCAACTTCCCCTTGCTGCCGAACGGCTGCCAAAGCCACCGCGCTTCATAGTAGTGGTTTTGATAGAAGGCTTGACCGTTGTCGCTTTATCAACCAGCACTTTGCCATGCTTATAACTGCTGCCTATCCGGTCATAGTTTCCAGTCTGGTAATACCCTCCCCGGCCCAGATAAAGGGGAATCACCGTGAATGAACTGCCACCAGAGCGCTGCTGGACAGCCGACAGCATAAAGCCTTCCATGGTTGGGATATATTCCCCGGACGACAACTGCTGGCACACAGAATTAAAGTCCTGCTGACAATCTTGCACATACCGGTACTTCGGGGCCGTCATCAGGTGGGTCTGCCAGGCTCGGTTGTATTCAACTTCACAGGTGGTTTCAGATACAAGCCCGTCAGACACACAGCTTTCGATGTTTTTGTAGACCAGCGCTTCTGTGGTGGATTTGCCACAACCGGCCAGCATCAGCGGTGTCGCCCCCATCATCACCAGCTGGAGCTTTTTTGAGCGTTTCATTCCCTTACCCCGGTATTAATAGGTCAAACAGGCTGCATTCAATAAACCCGCAGCAATGGATACAGCACCCAGCCAGATACCGGAGGCCAGTTCATTGTCAGAGATTCGCTCAGAAATTCTTGGAAAAAACAACCGAAGTCCAAAAAAGGTCGCTAACTGAACCACCAGTGCAACGGCTCCCCATAGCACCATATCCACCAGATTGACGGAGTTTTCAATGACACTGGCCAGAGGCAGAACGAAACCAATCAGGCTACCAGCAAAAGCAACCGCTGCTGCAGGCGCATTAGCCTTGATCAGTGCGATCTCATCATGGGGAGTCAGTTTGGTATACACCAGAACATAAATGCCGGTCAGCACCAGCCCCGTGGCAAAATAGGCCAGAAACAGAGGCACGCCTGCCAGATAGTCTGCGATGGCAATCATCTTGTCATTTCCCGAAGGTGAGTTGTGTCAGCAAAATTCAATGGTACTCCTGCAGCCCGGCAGTTTCACCCGTTTACAGTACGGACATGGAGGACATGTCCAGATCAACACCCAGACTGACAACCGCGGTCGCCTCATCCTCACTGGTAAACTCCAGGGATGCCAGCAGATACTCCGTTCGGTCACAGCCGGGAATTTCCCGCTGATAAAGCATGGCCAGGTGATCAACCTCATAAGGCTCACTGCCTGCTTCCCGGTTATGAACCACTTCCAGCAATTTCACCGGCTCAATCCGGCCCGGTACACTGTCATCCCAGACCCGTTGATAAACGACCCCCTCAAGGGTGAAAGTCTCCCGACCAATGGTACCGCTGTCGCCTACCCAAAGGTCGACCCCACGCTGACTGGTCAATGAGTGCGTCTGTTCAAAAACAAACAGTTTTATATCATTAACGTGCTGGGTTTCATGACCACCCGTCGTTGAGATCTGTAAAAACCCGTCATCTGACGTATAAAACCGGCTCAGTGAAGCACCTCCACCCAACTCAACAAACCCTGCCGCCTCAATGGTCTGAGCTCCTTCCGGAAGAGCCATCCTCAACTTTTCTGCCACCATTTTTAACGGCAGCAGGTCAAGCTCTACAGCACCACCCAGTCGGAGATTGAGGGGGGAAGGCAAAGCGGATTGCCCGGATTGTTTTTTTCGAAACCAGTCAAAAATCATCGAATTTATACCTGCTGAACACTCATTTGACCCATTTGGGGACTATACTCTGATTCCCCCCTCCTGATGGCAGTTAAGAGATTTTCTCATGTCTGAGTCATCATATGGGCTATTTCTCATAGCCACCCTGGTGCTGGCCCTGGCTCCCGGTCCAGACCTGCTTTATATATCTGCCCGAGGCCTTTCCCAGGGTCCGGTGGCAGGCCTTATTTCCGCCCTTGGCATTCACACAGGTGTCCTTATCCACACCCTGATTGCTTCCCTCGGGCTATCGGCACTGATCGCCTCTTCAGCCGTTACCTTTGGTATCATCAAGTACGCTGGAGCCGCATACCTCTGCTACCTTGGGTTCAAAACCCTTGTTCCGGGCAGGCAGTCGGGACATGACCAGTGCATTTCAAGGGACGCCCTTAAAAAGGTGTTTTGCCAGGGTGTGATCACCGACATACTGAACCCAAAAGTCATTCTGTTTTTTCTGGCTTTTTTTCCACAGTTTATTGATCAGAACAGCCCCACAGCCCAGAGCGACATCATCGTTCTGGGGCTGATGTTTGTGGCAGTAGCCTTCCCTATCGATGCCGCAGTAGGTCTGTTGGCGGGAAGCATCCGGCATCACCTTGATCAGATCAACCAGCGAATGAACTGGGGAAAGTGGATGGCAGGCTCAGCCTTTATCCTTCTCGGAATCAGCACGGCTCTGAGCTCGCCACCCTCCTGAAGCTATTACTTCTGCTGCTTGGCTTTCAACCGTTCAAGCACGCTGGAGGCGCTGGAATCACCTTGAGTGATCCCCGCCGCCTTCAGTTTGCTTTGCAGATCAGACTCAGCAGTGTCACCTGACATTTCGCTGGCCGCTTCCATCTGAGCCGCTCGCTCTGCCTGACGACGCTTAATACGCTCCAGAGACTCAGTGGCAGTGGTCATCTTGGAATTAACACCACTGTGCTTAGCCGCACAAGCTGCCTGGGCTTTCTGAACAGATTCTGTTGCCTTTACAGTATCCACCTGTTGCTTCAAACGGCGCAGGTTCGCTTCTGCATCGGTGACCGCTTTTTTTAGACTGGCCACACTGTCTGCAAAGCTTTTTTCCAGTTCCTGCTCAGAACTGAGTTGTGCCTCATAATCCGCAATTCGGGTTGCTACATCCGTGGCCAGGGCATCATCGCCCTGCTCCAACGCCTTGATGGCATAACCTTCATATTCCGCCACTTTGTCTTTCAACTCTGCGCACTTCTGGGAAGCCAGCTTCTGCTTGGCCATAATGCCTGCCAGCTGGGTTTTGGACTGCTGCAGCTGATCACTGGCTTCACGGATTTCCTGATCCAGAATGCGCAGGGCATTACTATCAGCAATAGCCTCACCCACTTCGTTGGTAGCCCCCTTCAGGGCGGTCATCACTTTGCTCCAGATACTCATGGTGTATTTATCCTTGATATTCATTAAACCGATTCGGCGAATAAACGACAGGAAACTAATGAATCTAGTATGTCACTCCACCGCTGCCTGTTGAAATAAGCAGGCTTTCATCCTGTTTCAGCTCAGGCTACTGACTCAGAAGACAAGTGCCCCCCATAAGCCTCTGTCGCTTTGATGGCATTGGCGGCCAGGGTTTCAATTTCCAGAATGACGTTCTGCAGCAATGAGGCTGAACTGAGGGCGCCAAAAATGGTGTAGTACTCAGAACCATCAGGAAAACGGTCAAGGCTGATGGTCGACAGAGGGAACAGCTTGTGGGTGCGGAGAACCTCATCATTCAGGATATTGGCATCTTTCACCAGAGCCAGTGGCCATAGCACAGCGTCAGCGACAATCTGTTCTCCGGAAACCGTCAGATAAATGGGCAGGTCACCAAACTCTGTCATGGTAATTTCCAGGCAGGGTTCGGTGCCGTCTACCAGCTTCAACCTTGCGCCACCACTGGTAAACAGCGGGTCGGCCTCAAGGGCCTTATGCAGGCTCTGAATGGTCCAGATATCATGGGACTGAGTCATGGGGTTACTCCCTGATGGTTGGTCGAAGTCGGGTTGCCTGAGCCTGCGTTCAACATCGCGAAGCTCACTGGCATTCTCCGGAAGAATCCAGACTTCTTTTTTAACCAGCCCCTGCTCCCTCATTCTGGCGCGGAACTGGCGTTGATAATGAGCGGCGTTTTTCCGGGATGCCATGAATTTTCTCTCTTGCTTTACCTGAGTCGGTCATTCTTATGACTGGCCCACTATATTACATGTAACATTTCTTACATGTAACACTTTATGTATAAGATATAGCGCCACTCCCCAATTATTCAAGGCATCCGCTGTGTAAAGAAGTGTCAGCCAACGAAACAGCCTGCCCAGAAACCCTGCCAACATGAACGCAGGATGAACAAAGCCTTCAGGGCCTGTTCAGAACCGGGATGGTCTAATAACACCCGATTCAATCATTGACAGAACCGGAGATAAAAAATGCGCACTTCCGTTATTACCTTGCTGATGGCGCTGACAATAGTCCCCTTAACAGGCCAGGCAGACAACGAACACAGCAGTCAGAGGCACTCCCGGATCCACTATCAGGGGCCGGTTACATTAACCCCGCTCAGCGAACTGCAAACCACCTCCATGACCATGAACGATAAACAGGTGGTGGTTGAAGGAAGGCTTATTCGCCAACTGAGCAGCGAAGACTTTATCCTTTCCGATGGCAAGCACGAAATCACGGTGGAACTGGACGACGATGTTCGATTTGATGGCACGCTGACCGACCAGATGACCCTGCGCCTGTTTGGTGAGTTTGAAGGGGGCCTGAACCCCAAGCTGGAAGTCGATCATCTTCAGGCCACAGACCCGTCCTGACTCTTTGATCTTCTGGAGGAGACTCAGTCCTCCTCCACCTCCAATATCTCACCGGTTCGGGCATCCATTTCAATTTCCATCCGGTCACCCTTGCGATCAAACGCTTCGACTTCGTATTCTTCATGGTCGTCTGACAGCTCAATGCTACGGACATCATGATACCCATGCTCAACAGCTATTCTGGCCACCTCTGCCATGGAAAGCACAGGAGTCTTTCCTTCACTGAAAGCAGGCTGCCCCGGAAACACAACCAGGGCCAAAAGAAGCAGCCAGAAGACATGAGCAAAACCACTTTTACCGTACAGCGACTGGAAATACACTGACATACAACACCATACCCTATCGGACAGAACCCTATTCAACACCATGATTACGCTCATATCTACCCACACCTGACTCACCGGGCACAGAATGAAAAAAACACGCTTTCTTCAACTGTTACTATGCATTCTATTGCTGAGGACCGGAGGCCTTCAGGCAAAACCTCTGGACCAGGCTGAACTCAGCAACCCCGATATCCACAGCTCTGAAGGCCAGGATGAGGTCATGGCGGCAGTCAAAAATGGCAAAGTAGCCAGTTACTCAAAACTGGAGGCAGCGCTACAGCGCCAGCTGAAAGGACGGGTTATTCGTGTTGAGCTGATCAAGCGACGAAAGGGCTGGTATTACAAACTTCGTCTCATAGAAGACGATGGGCGTATCATAAAGGTTAAGGTAGACGCTCAGAGCCTTCAGTTACTTGAACTCGAAGGACACCGACTGGAAGAGGTACTCATTAAACAATGAAAATTCTGGTTGTGGAAGACGAACCGGCTCTTGCCAGGCAAATAACAGACGCTGTAGAACAGTCAGGGTGGACAGCTGAACATGCCGACAATGGAATAGACGCTCTGTTTCAAGCCTCAGAGGGCAGCATCGACGTGATGGTTCTGGACCTGGGCCTCCCCAGACTGGATGGACTCAGCGTATTAAGAAACATCAGAGAACAGGGCAACCCATTGTCCATTATTATCCTCAGTGCCAGAGACTCTCTGCATGACCGGATAGAAGGCCTTAACGCCGGGGCAGACGACTACATTTGCAAACCCTTCGAAATGGCAGAACTGGTGGTCAGAATTCGCACCCAGATCCGCCGCAGCACCGGTCATGCCTCACCGGTTCTGACAATAGATGGATTAACCCTGGACACTCGCTCGTCAACCATTATGTGGCAAGGTGTACCGGTGAGGCTGACGGCCCTTGAGTTCAAGCTGCTCTACTACATGATGCACCACCAGGGGCGTATTATCTCCCGCACTGAACTAACGGAACATATCTACCAGCAGGATTTTGACCGGGACTCCAACACTATTGAGGTCTTCATCCGGCGAATTCGTAAAAAAATACACAGCGATGTCATTGAAACCGTCCGGGGGCTGGGTTACCGACTTGGTTAAGTTTTTCCAGCACCGGTTAACCGGCAGCCTTCATTCACTCTTCACCACCCAGTCATTGCGCTGGCGGCTACTGATTGCCGCCTTTGTATGGATCATCCTGATACTTTCCACTGCCGCGATTCTGCTCCCCAGGGAAGTGGAAAACTATCTGCAGATGGATCTGGACCAAAAGATGAACATTTATCTGGATCAGCTCAGTGCCAACATTGATCGGTCAAGCAGTGGACAGATTCTGCTGGAGCAAGAACCCACCAACCCACTGTTTCATAAACCCTACAGTGGCTGGTACTGGCAGATAGACTCTGACAACAGTCACCTCCGCTCACGGTCACTCTGGGATACCCGCCTTGAAGGCGACCAGCCGCAAGGACCCGATGACCAGGAACTGCTGCTGAAAAAGCGCACTCTTTACCTGGGCAAGAATGATGCTCCCGTTCTGGTGACCGTTGCTTTCAACAAAGAACCTCTGGAAGAAACCCTCGAAACATTAACCGGAGCCATTCTTACCGCCCTGATTGGAACGGCCTCTGGCCTGCTGTTTCTGGTATGGCTACAGATCTACTGGTCTCTGACCCCTTTGAAGCGGCTTCAACGGGACCTGAAAAACATTCGCCAGGGACACTCGGACTCCTTGCCCGGCCACTATTCCAGAGAGATCCAACCCGTCGTGGATGATCTCAATGCTTTACTGTTTCACTACTCCAATCTGCTTGAGCGGGCTCGAAGCCACACCGGCAACCTCGCCCACTCCATCAAGACCCCTCTGAGCATTCTGCGTAACCAGGTCAGCCTGCTTCCCCCATCAGAACAGCCGCCCCTGCTATCGTCTCTCCAGAGCATTCAGGAGAGTATGGATTATCATCTCAGTCGCTCCAGGCTGGCAGGCGCCAGCCACATACTCTCGGCACACTCATCCCCCACAGACCTCATTGACCGGGTGTCCTCTGCTTTTGGAAAACTATACTCCGGCCGTGGTATTACCCTGGTCAATGAACTGCCTAATGACGTCTATGTAGCGGTGGAATCCAGGGATCTGGAGGAGATGCTGGGAAATCTGATTGAAAATGCCTTTAAATGGGCACAGCAATTAATCCGGGTTCACTCTTACCCGGAGCAGGGACAGATCATTATTGTTATTGACGACGATGGTCCCGGCGTAAAACCAGAGCAGCTCCCCCGCATTCTCAAACGCGGCACCCGCCTCGACGAGCAAACCCCGGGCAGCGGACTTGGCCTGAGCATTGTTCAGGATATCGCCCTCAGCTACCAGGGCAACCTGACTTTGCAGCAGAGCAACCTGGGAGGCCTTCAGGCAATCTTGTATCTGCCCGTCAGCAGAAGTGATTATAAGAGCCATTACCAGCGCTAACTAGACATAGCTGAGTAATGCAGAATGCAAGTTAATCATTTTGTACTTTCGCAAGTATTGTATGCAACAGCAATGCAGGCAGCAGACTTCTCCAGCCTGGAAGTTGAACCAGAAAAGTTTCAACGAGGGAACTTTTTAAACAAATAGATATCTAAACAACCCCCTGTGTCAGGATAGATGTCGCCTCTTTTGACTCATGACTCTCTTCAATGGAGAGATGATTAAAAGAGGCAGTTATGGCTCGCTACTCCAAAGAAATGAAAGAGGCCGTCATCCAGAAGATGAT
>NZ_JBLYZI010000146.1:0-10529 GCF_057680865.1 Endozoicomonas sp. Z74 | reverse complement strand
TGGGATAATGCGGCTATGGAATCGTTTTTTAGTCGACTCAAAGTTGAGTTGGTTTATGCGGAGCGGTTTCAAACACTTGATCAGGCCCGATCCAGTATCTTCGAGTACATCGAAATGTTCTATAACAGAACTCGACGTCACTCAGCACTGGGTTATCTTAGCCCTGCTAAGTTTGAAGAAGTAAATCAACAATAGGTGTCCACTTTTAGTGGGTAACACCAGGTTCTTATCGTAGAGTTGAGTTTAAAATGACAGAAAAAGAAGTTCTGGATTTATTGTTGAAATTTACAGAGGTAATCACGAGTAACCCTGACGCTTCGGTTGAAGCAGCAAAATATACTGTAATAGGAATGATTTTCGTTGCGTTAATATCATTATTTGGCCAGTTTGTTGCGACCTTTTATTTGATCAAATCTGAAACAAAGAAAATTCAAGCGCAATATAACCTGGATAAAAATAACCAAATATATATCGAGTGGAATAGGGAAGTTAAAAAACTCATATCTGAGTTATTATACGAAACTGATCCTGAAGTAAGCTCAAAGAATCACAGTGTTTCGGTAGTAAAAATAACACATCAGCTAAACTTAATGTTGAATGAAAATATCAAAGAGCAAGCTGTACTTAACGGAGCTGTAAATAGGTTGTCCTTAGCATCTAATGGCTGGGAATCATCAGAAGTAAAAGACATACTTCGATACCAACATGATGTCATTCAAGCAGGCAAAAGAGTCATGTACAACACAAGAAACACCGAAATCGAACCCTAACAAAAAAATCCAAGGGATACCTGCGGCACCCTTGAATTAGGCGTTATGCTTCAACATAAATTAAGGAGTAAGGATGATTGATCAGAGTAACCCAGCAGGAAGACTTCATAAAATCTTCAAAGAAATAAAGCCTCAGAAGGATAATCTTAAAGTCAGAAAGATATGGGCTGAAGCTCTGGCAGTTAATGAAAATGATGATTCTGAAGTAACTCAAGCTGTTTTAGAGGTTTACTCACTATCACAAGAAGTTCAGAAGCTGATTAAGCTCAGAGAAAGTGATAGCAATGAAATTTATTTATCATCCTTTAAAACTCTTGAATCAGCAATATTTCCATTAAATCTGGATGCAACATGGAATAACTTCAAGCCAAAAATCACGGATGAAGCAATGACAAGACTTGAGTTTTGCGCTCATTATTTAGGAAACTACTATCAAGAAGAAGCTCTTGCCAATGAAGACATTGAAGATATAAAAAATAAGATTGATGAAATTAACAACCTCTTAGAAAGCGCTAAGATTTCTGAAGAGGTAAAGATAATTTTGCTTGATGAAATCATTAGAATTAAAAGAGCTATATCACATTATAAAATCAAAGGGGCGAAAGGCGTTAAAGAGGCTCTACAAGCTACAGTTGGTGCAGTATATGCCAACCAAGACAGCTTGAAAAAAGAGTCAGAAAACAATGGTGAAGTTATCAAGCGAATAGGCGAGTTAATCGATAAGCTTGATTCCTTCACTGCTAGAGCCTTGAAATTGCATAAAATACTAAAACATCCTTTTAAAGCTTTTCTTACATACGTCACAGAGCCAGCAGAAACTGAAGAGTCTATCGAAGCAGAAGCATAAATCGGGTAAGAGCTGGCTTCTCTCCAGCTCTCCCCACACCACCCGGCGTGCGGGTCAGCACCGGGCGGTTTACCGATAATGGTGAAACCTGATCCATAAATTGTAGTAGTTCAGACCTGATCTGACAGTCACCGATTTTCCAGAGGGTGTCTGTCAGGTCAAATTCAGGCTACAAATTTTTCCTTCCAGATCTCTTTGCCATTCAACAGGGTTTCCATTGGTGTTCTTCCACAGCACTGCTTACCCTGATGGGTTCGCTCAGTATTGTAGTGAATCAGCCATTCGTCCAGATCCTGTTGCAGCTCTTCCAGAGACGTATACAGCTTTTTCCTCAAAGCCACCTGATAGAACTCCTGCAGAATGGTTTTATGGAATCGCTCACAGATCCCATTGGTTTTCGTGTGCTCTATCTCATTAACCGCGATATAAAGCTGGTAGTCATGTTGATCTGCCCTGCCGCAGTACTCGGTTCCACGGTCGGTCAGAATACGCAGTATTGGTAGCTCTTCAGCCTCATAGAACGGCAAAACACGGTCATTGAGCAGGTCAGCGGCAGTAATCGGAGTTTTGGTTTGGTAGAGCTTGCATTGAGCCACTTTTGAATAGGTATCCACGTAGGTCTGTTGATACACACGGCCAACGCCTTTAAACGTCCCCACGTAAAAGGTGTCCTGAGAGCCAAGGTAACCCGGGTGAGCCGTTTCAATTTCACCACAGGCTTCATCGTCCAGCTTCTTGCGCTCCAGAGCCCTGACCTGTGATTCCGTGAGGATAATGCCTTCTCTGGCGACTTTTTCTTCCAGGGCTTTCAGGCGCTGTTTGAAGTTAGCCAGATCATGGCGCACCCAAATACTCCGAACGCCACTGGGTGAGACAAAAACGCCTTTTTTACGCAGCTCGTTGGATACCCGCACCTGGCCATGAGCAGGATCTTCGACGGCATACTCAAGAACGGCTTGCTCAACTTCAGGATCCACTCTGTTTTTCAGGTTGGGAACACGCCGATTTTGATCCAGCAGCGCCTCTACGCCACCTTCATCGATGGCATCCCGGTAACGGTAGAAGGTGTCTCTGGACACACCCATGGTTTTACAGGCCTTGGAGATGTTACCCAGCTCATCAGCCAGGTTGAGCAATCCGACTTTGTGCTTGATCACTTTTTGATTAGTATGAATCATAAGGGTTACCTTTTTACGATTTAGATTTCAGTGATTTCACCCTCTATCTAAATCGGTAACCCTTCCCTTTTTTGAAGAGGGAATTGTCAGATCAGATCTGAACTAATGCATTTCAGAGGCGTTGCAACAAAATACCTGTCTCGTTACCTCGGGTGGAAAAGGTTTCTTAAAACTCAACTCTTCTCAGAGGAGGCTTTTTTAGATCAAGTTTCTATACATTGGGTAGAGCAACACTTAATTTGAACAGCGCCGTTACCACCAATTTGAAATGACCTGCTTCCACCGGTTTGAGATGACCCGTTAACAGCGATGAGTTATACCCATTTTCACCGATAGAGTTCCATGAAATAGCCTCAGTCAGGTTACTTAAGATTTCTGCAGTAAAAAATAAGAAAAAAAATAAAGGACATCCATAAATGTGCCCAACCGGGCATTAAAACAAAGCCTTTAAAACTCATCAAGAAACTCATTCAAACGTGAGGGTATGTCCATGCTTCAGTGCAAAAACGACAGGATCAGTAAAATATCAGAGGGTGGGTAGTCAGGGGATTTTACAGTTTCCAAATACACAGTGCTTCTTATTTCGGAAAAAAACTGACCTCACTGATAATAATCTGTAGTAACCAAGATCTGATCTGAAACATACCGATACAGCCAGATCTCTTCCTGTTAAGCGATGGCTACCGGGTGAAAACGGTAGAGTTGGCTCACTCATCACCTCCGGGTGTTTTCAGCCTCTTTCTGGCCCTTGCCCTGATATCATCTGCGTTGAGTGATTGAAACTCGTCTTCGGGCGTACTTAGCATGGGGTCAAGATGGTTCTTCAACCATTTGGCAGATTGTTCTTGCTGGCGTTTATCGTTGCGGATCAGATCCCTAAGGTAGTCGCTTGCACTGGAGTATTCGCCTTGTTTGACTTGCTGGGTAACCCAGTCCCTGAGCTGGTCGGGCAGTGAAATATTGAGTGTGGCCATAACAGGCTCCTATAGTGGATTTATGCTTAAATATTAGTGGTTATTGGCAGATATTGGCATTTTTCTTTTTTAGGCACTATTTAACTTTCAGCTGACAATTGCCCTGACTTTTGACAGCGCTTCATCAATAACCGCTTTAGACGCTTTTTCTACCTTTTTAATTTGCCTGGCCTTGTAATCAACTGTCCGGGTCTGCTGGCATAAAATAACGCCTGAGACATGGGCGCCAGCCAGTGAGACCTCAAAGGCATGACCACGAACAGTGGAAGTAATGGGGGCAACCAGAACCAACTTTGTCCTCTGATTAAACACCTTTGGAGACAACACCAAGGCGGTCCGTGTCTTTTGAATGTCGTGGGTCAAAGTCAATCCAGATCACATCGCCACGGTCAAAAATATAGGCCACTACAGAAGCTCCTGTCCCTTTAGTGCATCATTGAGCCATTCCTGATCTTCGTCATCCAGAATGAAGGATTTGGCTGGGCTGGCAGCTAACAGCTCGTCCATTGTGTACTTTCTTTGGGAGCTGGCAGGTTTGATAACGATCTCACCATCCTGGGCTTCTATCTCTATACTGCTATGCACCTCAAGACCCGCCTTGGCGAGGATTTTGGCAGGAATCCGGACCGCTGCACTATTGCCCCACCGCTTGATTTCAGTTTCCATGAATCATCCTTTTCTGTATCTACTTGTGTCGATACGAGAACTCCACTGGGATGTGTCAACAAGTGCAGATACTCTTTTCAGGCTGCTCTTTAAAAAAAGGGTGTCCTTTTTTTTCCTTTTTTCTCTCTTTCGGGGCAGGTTTTTTGAACTCAAGCTCATAGATCATCGAGTGAAACCTTCACAGATTCTTCGTCAGCTCTTTCTTTAACGAGATCTAAAAGTTCCATATCTTCGATGAGTCCCAACATTGCTTCATAAGCCTTAGCTGGAACGCAGTAAAATGCAGGCTCATTCCTGTTAAGCACGGCAATGGGTAAGCCTTCACCACTGGCTATAACTTTCATGGGATTGGCTTTAAGTTCAGAAATGCTTGCAGCGATATCTGTCAAAATATGTGAAGCCATAAGTTTTCTCCTTTCCTATATGACCAGATAGTAGTCCTGTTAAAGGGGCTCGTAAGGGAGAAAGTTTCAATACCAAGCCTTCAAGTACGAAAATGAATTCTTATATCTGAAATAACATCATAAAAATCAGTATATTAATCAAGGCTAAACCGCAAGCAATGAGCAACCAGGCCTCTACCATCTTGGTGGCCTGGTTGCGTAATGGCGCCGGGGAGCGCTGCTTCAGTCACTCAACTCCCTGGCCATCTCTCCAGCCCTTTTGACCGTTGCCTCCATGGCTTTCCCCACCAGGCCGGGCAGGTCTCCTTCCAAAAATGTATTGATAGCCTGCTCGGTGGTGCCATTGGGTGAAGTGACTTGGCGCCGGAGTTCAGCTACATCCACTCCGCTTTCGCTGGCCATTCTGGCGGCCCCCAGAGCGGTCTGCAGGGTCAGTTTCTCTGCGGTTTCCGGGGGCAGGCCAAGTTCTGTACCGACCTTTTTCATGGCTTCCATAAACAGGAAGTAGTAGGCGGGTCCACTGCCGGAAACCGCAATAACGGCATCAATCAGCGCTTCCTGTTCCACCCATTCCGCCAGGCCAATGGCACTGAAAATGGTCTGGGTCAGGCTTTTCTGGGACTCAGTGACTTGTGGGTTGGCAAACAGTCCACTGGCTCCGCACTGAACCATGGAAGGGGTGTTGGGCATGGAGCGGACGATGGCGTGGCTGTTTCCAGACCACTGCTCCAGGCTGCCCATGGTGATTCCTGCGGCCACGGAGATCAGCAGTGTTCCTGTCTTGAGGGCGGGTGCCAGTTCCGTTAATACCGACTTCATCATTTGTGGCTTCACGCAGAGCATGACCACATCGGCCTGGCGGGTCGCCTGTTGATTATCCCGGGTTGTCTGGACACCGTATTGCTGGCGGATGCTGGAGAGGGTTTCTTCGGTGCGGGCGGTGGCGATGATGTTGCCTTCCGGCCAGCCATTGCGGACCAGTCCCGCCAGAATGCTGCTGGCCATATTTCCGGTGCCGATAAAGGCGATGGTGGTGTCAGTCACAGGAACCTCATTTCTGTTCTTTTCGCTATGGGCTTTTGTTTGGCGATAGGCATTTGTTTCGCTACAGGTGTTAAGGCTGATAATCCCTAGGGGCTGTTGATGTTTTGTCGTATGCTCAGCCAAAGCCAGCGGTTTCGTGCCAAGGCGCAGTAGCGCAGGAATACCGTCGTCTTTCAAGCTGCTGCAACGATGGCACGGAAGCGCTGGTTTTGGCCCTTCGGGTGGTTCGTAAAGCGGCCTTCCGACTGTGTTGAACTGGGCTTGACGTAGAATAACTACGCGCTGCGCCAGTTCGCCTTGCGTTAGGCCGCTTTACGAACCACTGAGCTCACGCTAAAACATCAACAGCCCCTAGCCCCAAACAGGGCTGTGCCTATCCGGACAATAGTTGCCCCTTCCTCAATGGCGGCCTCAAGGTCACCGGTCATGCCCATGGACAGGGTGTCCATTGTCAGGGCGTATTGTTCATTCAGAGCGTTCATCTGTTGGGCCAGCGTACTGAAAGGCTGGCGCTGTTTATGGGGATCGCTTTCGGGGGCCGGGATGGTCATCAGTCCGCGGAGTTTTAATCCGGGCAACTCCCGGACTCCCTGAACCAGTTCCGGAAGTGCATCCAGGCTGACTCCGGACTTGCTGCTT
Organism: Endozoicomonas sp. Z74; assembly: GCF_057680865.1. Classification (NCBI taxonomy): domain Bacteria; kingdom Pseudomonadati; phylum Pseudomonadota; class Gammaproteobacteria; order Oceanospirillales; family Endozoicomonadaceae; genus Endozoicomonas; species Endozoicomonas sp. Z74. The sequence continues at coordinate 4,007 of NZ_JBLYZI010000146.1, read as the reverse complement.
TCGCCACTGGTATTGACCTGCAGGCAAATGTTCAGGGGGGGAAGCCCTTCCGGTCTCTGGTCGCTCAGTCTTTTCGCGATTTTCAGGCGGTCAATACTGTGAACCCAGTGAAAGTGACTGGCGATGTCCCGGGTCTTGTTGGACTGGATCGGGCCGATAAAGTGCCATTGGATGCCTTGCAGGTCTTTCAGCTGTTCGATCTTGTCCAGGGCGTCCTGCAGGTAGTTTTCACCAAAATGTTTCTGGCCAATCTGCCAGGCTTCGCGCACCATAGAGGCCGGTTTGGTTTTGCTGACCGCCAGCAGCAAAACATCATCCTGTCGATGGCAGGACTGCCTGGCTTGTTGAATTCGGTCATAAACCTGTTGAAATCGGTTTTGTAATGGAGTCATCAGGTTGTACATTACGGAGCAAAATGGCTATTTTACCTGCTTCCAGGAGTGAGGGGGATAATAAATGGATATTACTGAGCTGCTAGCGTTCAGTTTCAAGCAGGGGGCATCGGACCTCCACTTATCAGCCGGCCTGCCACCGATCATCCGTATCGACGGTGAGGTTCGCCGGATCAACCTTCCTCCCATGGATCAGAAGAAAATTCATGGGCTCATTTATGACATCATGAATGACAAGCAGCGGAAGGATTTCGAGGAGCATTTGGAGACTGATTTCTCCTTCGAAGTCCCCGGTGTGGCCCGTTTTCGTGTCAATGCCTTTAACCAGAACCGCGGCTCCGGCGCTGTTTTCCGGACCATTCCCAGCAAGGTTCTGAGCATGGACGACCTGGGAATGGGGCAGGTGTTCAAGGATATTGCCATCAAGCCCCGGGGACTGGTGCTGGTCACCGGCCCCACCGGTTCCGGTAAAAGTACCACGCTGGCGGCGATGCTGGATTACATCAATGAAAACAAATACCAGCATATCCTGACCATTGAAGACCCCATTGAATTTATCCACACCTCGAAGAAGTGCCTGGTCAACCAGCGGGAAGTGCATCGGGACACCCATAGCTTCAGTAACGCCCTGCGCTCTGCCCTGCGTGAAGACCCCGATATTATTCTGGTGGGTGAAATGCGGGACCTGGAAACCATTCGCCTTGCCCTGACGGCGGCGGAAACCGGTCATATGGTGTTTGGTACCCTGCACACCACATCCGCCGCCAAGACCATTGACCGGATTGTGGATGTGTTTCCGGCGGAAGAAAAATCCATGGTGCGCTCCATGCTGTCTGAGTCATTGCAGGCGGTTATTTCCCAGACCCTGCTTAAGAAAAGCGGCGGTGGTCGTGTGGCTGCCCATGAAATCATGATTGGCACGCCAGGTATTCGTAACCTGATTCGGGAAGACAAGGTGGCTCAGATGTACTCCGCTATTCAGACCGGTGGGGCTCTGGGCATGCAGACCCTGGATCAGTGTCTCCAGGGGTTGGTTCGTAAAGGGGTGGTGACCCGGGATGTGGCCCGTGAGAAGTCCAAGGATCCCGATCATTTCTAAAGGCAGTCTGACTGAATATGGATATTGAAAAATTACTGAAACTGGTGGCCCACAAGAAGGCATCAGACCTGTTTATTACCGCGGGATTCCCACCCAGTATCAAGCTGGATGGACGGCTGATGCCGGTGACTCGCCAACCCCTGACCACCACCCTGACCAGAGAGATGGTGCTGGGGGTTATGGATGAGAAGCAGCGCCTGGAATTTGAGCTGAAGCAGGAGTGCAACTTTGCCATCGCTAAAACCGGGGTAGGGCGCTTCCGGGTCAGTGCCTTTCAGCAGAGAAACCAGGCGGGCATGGTGCTTCGGCGGATCGAGGAAAAGATTCCCGGGTTTGAGGAGCTACAACTGCCAGAGGTGCTCAAAGAGCTGACCATGACCAAGCGGGGGCTGGTGATTCTTGTGGGGGCTACAGGCACCGGCAAGTCTACGACACTGGCCGCCATGTTGGGGTATCGCAATGAGAACGATACGGGTCATATCATCAGCATTGAAGACCCCATTGAGTTTATTCATCAGCATAAAAACTGCATCATCACCCAGCGGGAAGTGGGCATTGATACCGCCTCTTATGAAGTGGCCCTGAAGAACACGCTCCGTCAGGCGCCGGATGTGATTATGATTGGTGAGATCCGCAGTCAGGACACCATGAAGCACGCCCTTAATTTCGCTGAAACCGGGCATCTTTGCCTGGCTACTCTCCATGCCAATAATGCCAACCAGGCCCTGGACCGGATTCTTCACTTTTTCCCCCCGGAACACCACGGTCAGGTGTGGATGGATCTGTCCATGAACCTCAAAGGCATTGTTGCCCAGCAACTGGTCCCGGCCAGGGATGGCGCAGGCCGTCGACCGGCGGTGGAAGTGTTGCTGAATACGCCTCTGGCCCAGGACATGATTCGCAAAGGGGATGTTCACAGCCTGAAGGAGCTGATGAAAAAATCCCGGGACCTGGGCATGCAGACGTTTGACCAGGCGCTGTTTGATTTATACAACAGTGGTGAAGTGGGGTATGAAGAAGCGCTTCGACATGCGGATTCCTCCAATGACCTGAGATTGATGATCAAACTGGGCTCTGAGGTGGATGGTGATTATCTGTCTGAAAAGTCCAGTAAGCTGACGATTCAGCATGATGGGGTTTATTGAAGGGTAAATCTTGACCAGCCCCCCCTCAATGGGATGAGGGGGGGGACAGTGAGCGTTTATTCTGTATCTGCGGTGTCAATAACCGTGAGTGCAGCGAATAAGTGTTTTCGGGCTATCAAGTACTCCACCAAATGAGCTACTTTTTCCTTCCAGTGTGTAGTGCATTTCTCGGCATTGCCCCCTTCTAAAAATCAAATCCTCGAACTGATAATCCATAACTCGCGCACAAAAATCTAATGTTGACCCTTCAAAGTAGGATGCGTATTCGGCGATAATTTCATTTATTTCCTTCTGCAGCTGTTTATCGAGTGATTCTCTTTCATCATAAGTTAAAATAGAGTTCTCATGAGTGTTTTCAAGGTAATGAACTATAAAAGGTTTCATCTTCGTTGTTGCTCTCTTGTAATAAGATAATGCATGTCCATCAGTACCTTCTTTTTTTCGATGCATATGTTCTTCCCAATTAAAGACTTTTGTTCTGATCTCTACTCCATTATCATTTGCTTCAGCAGTTAGTCGATCTATCCTTTCTTCCAATTTATACAGAGTTAACGCATTTTCTAATACTATATAGTGGCAATATCCTAAATTCTGGTAATATGTGGTTTTTTCATCAATGTTTTCTAGTTCTTTATCAATAAGGCCATCATCTCTTACCGACATCGCTTCACGATGCTCTGAGATAGTTTGAGATTTTGAAGGGCTACTCAATGCGATACTGATAAGAAAAAACGGTAGAATTAATCGAATGTGCTTCATTTCAAAGTTTTCCGTTAATGGTTTCAATATTTATTCGCTGTCTTGGCTATTGCCAATAATGTACATGTCTTACTAGCTAAGCCAGAATCATTGTAGGTGTCCTGAATGAGCAGTGCTGGATTTTATGATATTTATTTGTTTTGATTTTTTTATTTTATATGCTGGAAGGGAGTAAGTTGATTTTTAGAGATTTCATTTTTTTTATTTAACAATCGTTCGAGGCCGACTTTTGTAGGGGTAATAATGTCAATCAAATTTCTGCTCTAAAAACAGATAATGAAAAATGCTGGTTTCCTGATATTGGCAATCAGCGCTTTATGACCATTGAAGACCCGATTGAATTGAATTTATCTACATCTCGAAAAAGTTTCTGGTCGCCCACTGGGAAGTGGGCATTAATACCGCCGGCGCTGTTCAAATTAAATGTTGCTAACATGGTCTATACTCCCTGAGCATGAGAATTGTCGTGTAAAGTGGAGTTCCAGCCATGAAACCTCAGCAATTCCAAGACATCCTGAAGTCCATACCCATGATGTCCCCAGAGCAGATCGGTGTCCTCCATAAAACTCTGCCGCCCTCACCCATTGCCGGTGATGCACAAGGTATTTCCGG
>NZ_JBLYZI010000145.1:0-10544 GCF_057680865.1 Endozoicomonas sp. Z74 | reverse complement strand
AAGAACGCCAATGGAAACTCTGATAGATGGCAAAGAGATCTGGAAGGAAAAATTTGTAGCCTGAATTTGACCTGACAGACACCCTCTGAAAAATCGGTGACTGTCAGATCAGGTCTGAACTACTACAATTAAGCTCATATTGTCATCGTCACCTTTTCTGCAGGCTCACACCGGTTACTCTACGTATGTTTCCCTGTCTAGAATAACGCTATATTACTGCCACCTCATAACAACCCACTGCCCTGCCCCATGGACACCCCTGCTGCCAACGACCCCGACCTGCGCCAGCGTAAATGCGCCCTTCTGCTGCTGGATATCGCTGTACTGCTGATGTCTTCCGGAGCCCACACGGAAAGAGTAAACCGCAACCTGACCCGGCTGGCCCGGGCCATGGGCTATGAACAGGAGATTCTCTGTTCACTGTCCGGTATTACCCTGACACTGTCCGACAACCAGAACACCGGCGCACAGTTTACTGCGTTTCACCGGGTAGCCACCCACGGGGTCCACCTTGCCATTGTTTCCGGTATCAGCCGGTTAAGCTGGCGTGCCAGCAGGACCAAAATGACCATCGCCGAGATCCGCCTGGAAGTTGAGCGACTGAAGAAGCTGCCTCACTACCCCAAGACTCTGGTGGTCACCATGATCGCCCTGGCCGGTATGGCGTTTTGCAAACTGGCCGGTGGCGGCCCGCCGGAAATGATACTGGCGGCACTGGCCACCGGTTTTGGCTTTCTCACCCGCAGCCAGCTGATCGCTTCCGGTTTTAACCTGCCCCTGAGCATCTGTGCGGCAGCCCTTGTGGCCAGCGGAATTACAGGAGCCGGCAGAGTGCTGGAAGTGGGTCTGCACCCGGAAATTGCCGTCGCCACCTCGGTGCTGTTCCTGATACCGGGGGTTCCCTGGATCAATGCAGTCATCGACTTGTTACAGGGCCATATTGTCACCGGTCAGGGACGGGCCATGCAGGGAACTGTGATCACTTTTGCCATCGCCCTGGGCATTATTCTCAGCTCTGCCCTGCTGGGTATCAGTCAATAGGGGGTCAATCATGGATGTTACTCTGCTTATCACCCGTGCAGCCTGGGCCACTGTCGCCGCCCTGGGTTTTGCCATTCTCTTCTCGGTTCCCAAACGGGCACTCTGGGCCGTAGCCATACTGGCGGCCATCGCCTATGCCATGCGGGACATTTCCATGTTCCACGGCCTGGACCCCACCATCGCCAGCCTGATGGCCTCCTGCAGCATTGGCTTCCTGGGTATCCAGCTGGCCCACTGGGTGCATACCCCTACCACGGTGTTCATCATCCCTTCGGTCATTCCCATGATACCCGGAGTATTTGCCTATCGGGCCATGATGGGCATTCTGGCCATCAGTCACGCCAAAGACATATCCACTGAGCTGGTGTTACAAACGGTAGGAAACGGGATTAACGCCATTCTGATTCTGCTGGCGCTGGCAGTGGGGGTATCCCTGCCCTCCCTGGTGTTCAGAAACAGAAGTGTTAAAGAGATACGACTGCTTCGGTGGAAAAGGCGTAGCTAACGAAAAACAGTTTGTCATTGGATGCCATGCTGGACAATTGCCCTCCAGCATGGCATCGAACCACTATCCGTGAAGACTGCTTAATAGACCTGCAGGCATATAACCATTGAACTCACCGCTGGCCACCATCACCGACGCTTTTTCAATATCGGGGGAAAAATACCGGTCACAGTCATAGTAGGGAACCTCCTGTCGAAGGGCTTCCATGGCTGACTGAAGAGGTTCGGACGTCTGGTAAGGTTTGCGCATATCCACCCCCTGCCCCGCCGCCAGCAACTCAATCCCGACGATGGCTGCGGTATTGGCATTCATCTCACGCAAACGGCGGGCGCCATACGTGGCCATGGAAACATGATCTTCCTGGTTAGCGGAAGTGGGCAGGCTGTCCGCCACCGACGGGTGACTGAGACACCGGTTTTCACTGGCCAGGGCAGCAGCGGTGTTATGGGCAATCATAAAGCCCGAATTGATACCGCTGTTTTCCACCAGGAACGGTGGCAGTCCACTGAGGTGCTGATCCACCAGCAGGGCAATGCGTCGTTCACTGATGGCGCCTACTTCCGCAGTAGCCAGGGCAATGGCTTCCGCCGCCATTCCCACCGTCTCGGCATGGAAATTTCCCCCGGAAATAATGTCATTGTCCCCAGCAAACACCAGGGGGTTGTCGGTGACACCATTGGCTTCGATTTCCAGAAGACGGGCAGCGTGACGAAGTTGCTCAAGACAGGCCCCCATCACCTGGGGCTGGCATCGAAGGGAATAGGGATCCTGAACTTTTTCACAGTCAATGTGGGCCTGTTCAATATCGCTGTGGTCCAGTAACTGGCGATAGGCACTGGCAGCATCCATCTGCCCCTGAATACCCCGGGCTTCATGAATGCGCGGATCAAATGGACGACGACTGCCCATTGATGCTTCAACCGACAGACTGCCCGCCACCAGTGCTGAGGCAAACAGGTCCTCGGCACCGAACAACCCCTGCAGGGCAAAAGCCGTGGTCGCCTGGGTACCGTTGAGCAGGGCGAGCCCTTCCTTCGGTGCCAACATGAGCGGTTTCAGCCCGGCCCTGTCCAGTGCCTCAACAGCAGGCACCGGCCTGCCATCCACCATGGCCTGACCTTCACCGATCAGTACACAACTCATATGAGCCAGGGGTGACAAGTCACCACTGGCCCCCACCGAGCCTTTTTCCGGAACACAGGGATAAACGCCACTGTTCACCAGCTGTAACAGGGCTTCAATCAACGCCACCCTGACTCCGGACAACCCCCTGGCCAGGCTGTTGATTTTCAACACCATCATCAACCGGACGGTACTCTCATCCATGAACTGCCCCACTCCGGTGGAGTGTGAAAGCACGATACTCTTCTGGAGGGTCTGAAGGTCCTTGTCTGCGATGCGGGTATTGGCCAGCAAGCCAAAACCAGTGTTGATTCCATAAACGACACGGTTTTCCTGAATCACCTGATTGACGCAATCAACCCCTTCCGCAATGGCGGGATAACAGCGCTCATCCAGCCTGAGAAACTCCCTCTCCCGGCTGATGGCCCGAAGATCCGCCAGGGACAGCTTTCCCGGTTGAATCACCCGCTCAGTCATGGCCAGCTCCTTCTGTCAGCCCTTCTGACATCCCTTCTGATAACATGGGCAAATCAAGGTGGTTTTTATCCGCACACTGTCTGGCAATGTCATATCCGGCATCAGCATGACGCATCACCCCGGTTGCCGGATCATTCCACAGCACCCGCCCCAGCTTCTCACGGGCTTCCTCAGAACCATCTGCAACAATCACAACACCGGCATGCTGGCTGAAACCCATGCCAACACCGCCACCGTGATGGAGGCTGACCCAGGTGGCACCGGAGGCGGTATTCAATAACGCGTTAAGTAACGGCCAGTCAGAGACCGCATCACTGCCATCCATCATGGCTTCCGTTTCCCGGTTAGGGCTGGCCACAGACCCGGAATCCAGATGATCCCGGCCAATCACCACCGGCGCACTCAACTCACCGCTGGCCACCATATCGTTAAACGCCTGTCCCAGCCGCGCCCGGTCTTCGAGCCCTACCCAGCAAATACGGGCCGGCAAGCCCTGAAAAGCAATCCGCTCCCGGGCCATATCCAGCCAGTTATGCAGATGGGGGTTATCAGGAATCAGCTCTTTGACTTTCTGATCGGTTTTATAGATATCTTCTGGATCTCCCGAGAGCGCTGCCCACCGGAAAGGCCCTATTCCCTGACAGAACAGTGGACGAATATAAGCGGGCACAAAGCCGGGAAAATCGAAAGCATTGTCTACACCTTCTTCTTTAGCCATCTGTCGTATGTTATTGCCATAATCAACGGTGGCAGCCCCCCGCTTCTGCAGGGTCAGCATGGCTTTAACCTGAACCGCCATGGAAGCTTTGGCGGCGCGAACCACACCGCCTTCATCCTCAATCCGCTGCTGCCTGGCCTGCTCCATGCTCCAGCCCTGGGGGAGATAGCCGTTCAGCGGGTCATGGGCAGAAGTCTGGTCGGTCACCACATCGGGAGTGACATTACGGGCCACCAGCTCATCAAAAATATCCGCCGCATTGGCCAGTAACCCTACCGAAATCGCCTTTCCCTCAGAGCGGGCCTGATCAATCATCCCCAGAGCTTCATCCAGGGTACTGGCCTTTCGATCGAGATAGCGGGTCTTCAGCCGGAAATCAATCCGGGACTCATCCACCTCACAGGCCAGCATGGAGAAGCCGGCCATGGTCGCCGCTAGGGGTTGTGCCCCACCCATGCCTCCCAGCCCTCCGGTGAGAATCCACTTGCCGGCAGACTCCCCGTTAAAATGAGTTCTGGCCATGGCCACAAAGGTTTCATAAGTGCCCTGGACAATCCCCTGGGAGCCGATATAGATCCAGGAGCCCGCCGTCATCTGGCCGTACATCATCAATCCCTGTTTATCCAGCTCATGGAAGTGATCCCAGTTGCCCCAATGAGGCACCAGATTGGAGTTGGCAATAAGCACCCTGGGTGCCCCCGTGTGGGTTTTGAACACCCCGGCAGGCTTGCCCGACTGAACCAGCAGCGTTTCATCCTTCTTCAGTCGTTTAAGTGTTGACACGATCCGGTCATAGCATTCCCAGTTTCGGGCTGCACGGCCAATCCCCCCATACACCACCAGGCTCTGGGGATGTTCCGCCACCTCCGGGTCCAGGTTGTTCATCAGCATCCGCAATGGAGCCTCCACCTGCCAATTGCAAGTGTTCAGTTCACTCCCCCTGGGTGCACGAATGGTACGATCCGGGTCAAAACGGCTGTTCTTTTCAGGCATTCTGGCAGAAGGGTTCAAACCGGAAGGTATTTCCTGGCTCATTTCCTGAGTCATAGACGACAATCCTCTTTTTTATTCATGGCAATTTTCATGGGAAGGGATTCACTATTGGCTTTACAGGGCCACGGCCTTCCCATGCTTCAGCACTTTTTCCATAAAGTGCTGGAGAGAAATCATCCGATAAAGCTTAAATGGTCACCCAGGCGGTAACGATCACCGGGATGGAACAACCGGGCCAGACTGACCACCCCTTCCCGGCACCAGCTGCGTCGGGTAATTTTCAGGCAAGGCGCCTGCTTATCCATTACAAGCGCATCGGCAATGGCTTCAGAGGGCATCACGGCTTCAACAACATGTGTCGCCTCTGTCAAGGCGGCCATCCGGTTGAGATAGACATTGGGCGTTTCCAGAGAAAAATCCTGTTGCAGGTAATCGGGAGCAAAACGCGGGTTGATATGACGCTCTTCCCATTGCAGCGGCCTGCCATTGTCACAGTGAACAATGATCGAATGGAAAATATCCGACCTGTCCGGCAGTTCCAGGGCAATCGCCACCGCTTCCGATGCCTTCACCTGCTCCTGAACCAACACACAATTGCTGTAGCCGTGTCCACGCTCACGGATTTCATCAGCAATGTTTCTGACAGCCAGCATGGAGGACTGCGGTTGCCGCGGAGCCACAAAGGTTCCCAGCCCCTGACTTCGAACCAGGTCACCGGAGGCGGTCAGATCCTGCAACGCTTTTCTGGCCGTCATACGGCTGACCGAGAACTGTTCACAGAGCTGATTTTCCGAAGGCACCTTGTGGGACTCCAGCCACTCTCCCCGCTCAATCCGGTCCAGTATGTAGCGTTTGATCTGCTGATAACGGGGCAGTGTGCTGTGGGTCATAAAGTGGCGTTCCTGAACTTGATTTCCTGAACTGGGCCCGATAAATGGCAGACAGGCAGTTGCTCTAATTCTCTAAATGTATATAGTTGTATATACAATTAAGCCAAATTGCAATGGTTCATCCATCGGAACCCGTCGATCATCTGCACAAGGAAAAGAAATAGCCATGGCCATCAACGCTTCTGAGCAGCCTGCTGACAAGCCCCCGTATTCCTGTGATTTGCTGATCCGGAACGTTCATCTGGCCACCATGAACACCGCGATGGATAGCGCAAACACACCGGGAGCAAAGCCCTGTCCCTACGGGAGTATCACCGCAGGAGCGGTCGCCATTAACAAGGGTATGATTGACTGGGCAGGCCCCGAGTCCCGGTTACCTGCCAATGTAAAAGCAACCCGGGTGATTGATGGCAGACAACAGTGGCTGACCCCTGGTCTCATCGACTGCCACACCCACCTGGTTTATGCCGGTGACCGCTCCAGGGAGTTTGAGCAGCGACTGGAAGGGGTCAGCTATGAGACCATTGCCCAGCAGGGGGGAGGTATTTTATCCACGGTTGCCGCTACCCGGGCTGCAAGCCTGGAAGCACTAATTGATACTGCCCGCCCACGCCTTGAGGCATTGATATCGGAAGGGGTTACCACCCTGGAAATCAAATCCGGCTACGGTCTGGATACGGAATCCGAACTGAAGATACTCCGGGCAGCCGGGCAACTGGCCGAGGAGTACCCCGTGACCATTACCCGAACATTCCTGGGAGCCCACGCCCTGCCACCGGAGTATAAAAACAGGCCTGATGCCTACATTGACCGGGTCTGCCAGGAGATGCTTCCTGCCATTGCCAGTGAAGGGCTGACGGATGCGGTAGATGTATTTTGTGAAAACATTGCGTTTACCACAGAGCAAACAGAGAGGGTCTTTAAAGCGGCTCAATCCCTGGGGCTGCCCGTTAAATTGCACGCAGAACAACTGTCCGACAGTGGTGGTACAGAACTGGCCATGAAGTATCAGGCTCTGTCCGTTGACCATCTTGAATACCTGGAAGAACGGGGAATATCGGCATTAAAAAACAGCCAGACGGTGGCAACCCTCCTGCCCGGCGCCTTTTATTACCTTCGGGAAACCCGGCATCCTCCTATTGAAAGGCTTCGGGAAGAAGGCATCCCCATGGCCATCGCCACTGATCTGAACCCGGGCACTTCGCCCCTGGCTTCCATTCGCCTGATGATGAATATGGCCTGTACACTGTTCCGCCTGACACCCTCTGAGGCCCTGGCTGGCTGCACACACCATGCAGCCCAGGCACTGGGCCTGGACAACACCCTTGGAAAAATTCACCCGGGCATGACAGCGGACCTGCTTCTATGGCCTATTGATCATCCATCAACACTGGCTGCAGGATTAACCGGTCACCACCCCTCTCTAAGGGTAAAAAATGGCAGGGTCACGCACTCTTCCCTTAAAGAGCCCCTGAAAGAAACGACAACCGGCATCTGGTCTGGCCGAACCGATCACGAGCACAACCCAACTGCAGCCCTGCGCTGGCATCAGAAAGTTCAGACCTGCCCAAAGGGTGATTCTGGTGGAATAGCTCTTGTGGGGTTTGCCTGCGACGAAGGCGTGCGCCGAAACCAAGGACGACCGGGTGCCGCCAAAGCACCGAATGGAATTCGCAGGGCCCTGGCCAACCTTCCCTGGAACCGCACCGCCCCCATTGTGGATACGGGAGACATTGTCTGTCATCAAAGCCAGGGGGGAATGGAAAAAGCGCAGGCCGAATACGCCGCACGATTGACCGAATTACTGGACAGTGGCCACCTTCCCCTGGGCCTGGGAGGCGGGCACGAAATCGCCTGGGGTTCTTATCAGGGCTTAATCCGACATCTGGAAAAAACCTCGGGTTCCCGGGGAAATGAAAGCAAAACCGTTAAGGTTGGCATTATCAACTTTGATGCTCACTTTGATTTGCGTCTACCGGATAACACTTTCGATGAAAAGAAGCCCAGTGAAAAGAAGGCTGGTGAAGGCAGTTCAGGCACTCCGTTCTGGCAAATAGCAGACTATGCCAGAAGCCATGGGCACCTTTTCTCTTATTGCTGCCTGGGGGTCAGTGAAAGCAGTAACACCCGTGCCCTGTTTGACCGGGCAGATGAGCTGGGCGTCCTTTACCGCTCCGACAAGGCGATGACCCTGCCAAATCTGGATCAGCTACAAAACGACCTCAACCAGTTTATGGCAGAGGTGGATCAGTTATATCTGACCATTGATATGGATGTTTTTCCTGCCAGCATGGCTCCGGGAGTCAGCGCTCCAGCCCCGAGAGGAGTATCCCTTGAGGTCGTTGAGCCACTGCTGGACACCATAAAAAACAGTGGAAAACTCCGCCTGATGGATATTGCTGAATACAACCCGGATTATGACCAGGACAGTCAGACGGCAAGATTGGCAGCCAGAATCATCCATCAATTGGCGGCTCAACCCTGACAAGGTGGATTTTTCGCAGTTCTCATACAGCATTTGCAAGACGATGGGTTAATATCTGTCTCATAGCAGATTTATGTAATATACGAGCTAACCCGCTTCCTCAGCAATCAGTGCTCTTAACTCTCGTTTGAGTATCTTGCCAGTGGAAGTCAGGGGAAGCTGTTCAAAAATTCGGATATACCTGGGATACTTGTGTTCCCCCAGCTGTTGCCGGGCCCAGGTTTTCACCGCCTCCGGAGTCAGCTGGGCTCCATCCCCCAACACCAGGCAGGCCATGATCTCTTCCACGTAGTAATCATCCGGTACGCCAATAACGGCCGCCAGGGCGATATCAGGATGGGTAAGCAGAACTTCTTCCACCTCCCTGGGGTACACATTGAACCCTCCCCGGACAATCATATCCTTCAGCCGGTCAACAATGTAATAATTCCCGGCCTGGTCACACCGGGCAATATCACCGGTAAAAAACCAGCCATCCTCCAAAGCACTGGCCGTCTGCTCCGGCCGACCAAAATACCCCTTCATGACATTATGTCCCTTAATGGCCAGCTCGCCATCATTACCCGGTGGGACTTCGTGCCGCTCTTCATCCACAATTTTCATCAGAACACCACAAATGGGGCGGCCAATGGACCCGGGAATACGCTCCTTATCCATGGAGTTAAAGCAGGCAACCGGCGAGGTTTCTGACAGGCCATACCCCTCAAGAACGGTTACTCTGAAACATTCCTCAAACTGCCTGAGCACTTCAACAGGTAAGGGTCCGCCACCACTGACACAGAGCCTGAGATTATCTGAAATCCGCTGTCGACAGTCCTCTGATACCTGGTCAGCCGCAAGGTTCAGCCCAATAAACATTGTGGGTACTCCGGCAAAAAACGTGACTTTATGCTCTGCCAGGGTCTCCAGAACCCGGCGGGCATCAAAACGGGGCAGAAGAACAAGTGTTGAAGCGGACACAACACTGTGCAGCATTTGCACGGTCTGAGCAAAAGTGTGAAACAGGGGCAATACCGCCAGCTGAACATCATGGCTGTCCGTTCTCTGAGCCCCCTGACATGCCAATGCATTCATCGCCAGATTGTGGTGACTTAACTCAGCCCCTTTTGGCTCCCCCGTGGTGCCAGAGGAATAAAGAATGGCAGCCGTGGTATCTGCCGCCAGGGGCTCAGCCCCTGCAACAGTCGCGTTTTTTAACAGCCCGGAGAGCGTTGGATTCCCCCGCCAGCTGCCACTTTCACTATCAACTGTAATGGCAATGAAGTGCCGGCAGTCAGGAGAGTTATTGAATGCTTCCAGCCCGTACTCTCCCATAGGCAGCCCATCAGAGCCCTCAAAACAGAAGAAGGCACAGGCTCCACTGTCCCTTAGGTGGTAGGTAACCTCCCGGGGCTTCAACAGAATATTCAGCGGAACAACAATGGCCCCAGCGCTGAGAATGCCAAAATAGACCATGACAAACTGGGGAATATTAGGGCAACTCATAGCCACACGATCCCCCTGCCCAATGCCCATCTCCCTGAGCATACCCGCTACTCTGGCGGCACAATTACCCAATTCTTTGTAATTCAGCCGGTGTTGACCTGAGACCAGGGCGGTTTGATCCGGGTAAACCCTGGCGCTTCGGTAAAGAAAATCGGCTAGATTGGACATTGGAACTCATAACTCCAGAATAAAACAACTGCAAAACCTGAGAAAGAAACACTAGTAGCAAATCTACTTTTTCTCAAATTCAACACAATTCAATGATACATCCTGGATTTGCAAGACACCCGACTTGTAAATCAAAAACAGTTAAAAAGCAAGCAACCAATCATTAAGCTATTCTATTTTGAACGATAACTTAGGCTGATGAGAGCATCAAAAATGCGCACAAAAAACATAACCAGAATCATTTTTGCACTGAAGTGCATCATAGTTTTTCCTGATTACCACTGAGCCTCAGCCAGCTTGAGAAGCCTTTCTGGCATTGGGCACGTACGTGCAGCCATACAGCCCAAGCGCTCTACCATTGCCCCAATATCAAAGCGCCGATTAAAGCGATAGCAGAACTCGGCAAGATAGCGTGGAAGGTGTTTTGGATTGATGCTGTGTATGGTGGACCCCATTGTCTAGACCACAAGATCCACTTTTTAAGTTATGTTCCGACTGTTGTTGAAGTCCTCAGCCAAAGTGTATTGCCTGAGGTGTTTTATAGTTCAGTGATTGATGTAGCCTTTCAGTATTGTAGAACTGGAAGTATTTTTCCAGCCCTTGGTACAGCTCGGCTACCGTTCTGAATTCGTTTAAATAGAGCCACTCATATTTCACAGA
>NZ_JBLYZI010000144.1:0-10582 GCF_057680865.1 Endozoicomonas sp. Z74 | reverse complement strand
TCTGTGAAATATGAGTGGCTCTATTTAAACGAATTCAGAACGGTAGCCGAGCTGTACCAAGGGCTGGAAAAATACTTCCAGTTCTACAATACTGAAAGGCTACATCAATCACTGAACTATAAAACACCTCAGGCAATACACTTTGGCTGAGGACTTCAACAACAGTCGGAACATAACTTAAAAAGTGGATCTTGTGGTCTAGACAATGGGGTCCACCATAGGGCGAACTGGCAATACTGATCGCCTGTTATCTGAGCACAATCCTGGACTGCCGGATTATTTTATACACCTACGGCAGTCCCAGGGTGGGGGATGAACAGATGGCGGAGCACTTCAAGGGGGTTACCCATTTTCGTCACATTAATGGGCAAGATTTCATAACAGGCGTACCAGCGGCCAAAGTTGATGCCTCCTTGAATAAAGTGATTTTAATAGCTGGTGTGCTGGTTCTTACTAATATACCGGGTGTGGCAGGGTTACCGACGTTGTTGGAATTGGGGGGGGACTATTATCAGCATCATGGAGTACCAGTGCAGATCAGACGAATAAGTCAAGATACTGCTAATTTTCAACTTGTTTTACCTGGTGTTGAGGATGGCAGACCACAGTTCAACCTTATACCTTGATGGTTTACGTGAGGATATGGTCTGCTTTTGGTTACGATATCAATACGGCGATACAACCCCGGTCTATGAGGTAGCTCAAAGAAGTCATCAGCTAGAGCAGCTTATACAAGCTGACTTGCACTCTATTGATCATTTGAACTCAAATAATTATGGAATTCCTGAGAGGGAGAGGCAACAGAAAAAAAGAATGAGTCTATTTTATAAACGGCGCATTAAAAATCATAAAGAAGAGCTCGGGATACTGATTGGTTGGAACCAAAATATAGATATATTGCAGCACTTTTATGCCCAGTCAGAGAGTCAGAAAACAAATGGTTCGATAGCCAGAGCTTTAACGTTGATGGGAGCAATATAATGAGTTCCTGGAGTGCGGTTCTTTTAGTTGCCAGTAGTGCTTTGGCTGGCTGTACAAGCAGTTTGCTTGAGCCCGGATCGACAGAGTATTCAGGCTGGATAATCTTTAAGGGGGTTATGCCTCCAAACTCACAGGTAAGTGGGTGGTCGCATTTTATCGCTGCTGATAAGAGCCGTGAGTGTCAATCATACAGTATAGGCACTGACTCTTACCGACAGGATCAAGATAAATCCTACTGGTTAAGTGAAGAGAATAGTACCCGTAAATCAAGCCACTATAGGCTAAGAGTTCCAACACAGCTTAACTTTAGATCACCGTGTAGGTACAAACTTGTTCAATTCACCGTTTCCGTTATTACTGAGTACGGGCGAGAGGGAATAGCGGTTCAGCCAGTTGCTGAGGTTGATCTAGCTCCAGAATATACCTTTAGAATACCAGATAGTCCTATGGGCATATCTATACAAAGACAGTTTCAGTCTATTGTCTCTGGGCCCAGAAAAGGAAAGGTAATGTACTGTTCCTCAAAATCAGCTCTGCCTGGTTATAGCCTGAAAACAGGTAGGCAGGGGTTGAGCCTTTTTGCTTTGCCGACAGATTTGAAGCCGGGAACAGAGCACATTCTCGATTTCAAAGTGTCGGATCAGTGGTATGACAGAAATAATAAGCAATATGTGGATAAGGCACCACCTAAAGATTCATACTTTGAGGCGCTTTGTTATACAGACAAAAGTAACTGTCGTTCATCCCTAAATTACAGGGCAAAGATGAAGGAAAAGTAGTTTGTGTTCTGGTTGCGCCGAACCCCCTGGGGAAAAGAACCGGCCTGGGCACGGGATGGTGAGGGCCTGGCGGCCGCCTGGCAGGCCCTGCGGGAAATTGCCCTGAAACCGGAGGTTTACTGTCAGCCCACCCGAAAACAGGTAGGGCAGTACTACCACCAACGGGAAGGTTACTACACCCCGGTCTATGAACGGGACGGTTACTGGCTCAAACTGGCCCTGCCCGGGAAGCTGGCAGGCCAGACCGTTGCCATAGAGCTGGCCAATATTAACGGTCGCCTTCTGTTTCAGGACGATGTGCTTCGTACCGAATTTACCCGGGAGTGGGAAAATGGTTTCTGGACGGAAGCGGAGCTGGCTTCCCCCATCACAGAATTGCCGGAAAAACTAATGGGGGAACTGGGTGAACCGGATTATGCTTCTAACCGCCGAAGAATCTGGCAGGTCTGGCTACCTGCCACCAAAGAGACGGACCGGGTGGAAATTCAGATCTGGTACCCCCCTGAGCTGCTGGGTGTAACCGGTGAGCTTGAACAGGGCTTTCGTTACAAGCTGGCTCTCAGTGACACCGGGCTGGCCGAACCGGTGGATAACCAGTCCGGTAAAACCCTGCTGGTGGATACCCTGAACCGGGAAGATATTGTCGAGCTGGCTATTATCGGAGGCGCTGCCCATGACTGATGTTAAACAGTTTCTGGAAGAGGCCGATCGCAATGCTCCCAAGCCTTTGCACAGCTGGACAATCAAGTTATTAGATCAGTCCAGAATTGCCAGTTATATTGAAATGGGGTTTTATTTTGTCGTGTTTTCAATATTTCCTCTAATCGTATCTGGCTGAGGATCTGAATTTGGAGGCGCGTTTCTTTTTTTTAGTATTCTCATGCTCTGTCTTCTGTTTTTTGGTTATCGTTGCAGGAGAAAAGTCTTTAATTACCGACTCACTGAAGAAGGCTGTCGTGTGATTTACTGGGATGATATTCCTGATTTTTTTGCCAACTCCGGACCGCTGGCCATGGTGATTTTTGTCGTTCTGGCCATCATCGGGGTGGCTATGATTGGCCCGGAGGTGCTGGCAGGTGCTGCCGGTATCGGGCTGATCTACGGTCTAAGCGGCGGGATGCAGAAAGTCTCTAAAAATGAAATTTACATTAACTGGGTATGGGAAAACTTAAAACAGATCAATGTTGGCCCCAATGGCAAAGTGGTTGAGTTGAATGAGTTTATCCGGGTTTACCTGAAAGGCATAACTGCGGATGAGTTTGTTGAATTTGCTCAGCAGCAAAAGGGTCAGCCTGTTAAGGTGATACAGGAACCGCTGAACTATTACTCGTTTGACGGACTTGATGAGCGGAAAAGGCAGCGTGAGCAGGCCGGGGCTGTGGAGGTAGAGCACAATAAATAGCTCAGCAAGATTACCCGCTTCCAGAGAAGTGCAGCGGATGGAAGTCCAGGTCTGGCCCTACCGAGGCTTCGGTAGTTGATCTCGATTTCTCTGCCATGGACCATTTATCTTTCCCCTCACCCCAGCCCTCTCCCAGAGGGAGAGGGAGCTTTGCGGTGCAAGCGTTTATAGTCCTTACTCTTTGGGAGCAATAAAAGCGCTTTGTTTTAGGTCTGATAACTTATTGCCCGCCTATCAGTTAACCAGCAGCTTTAAATACTGACTTAAAACATCAGATGAAAAATATCTATTTATTTGAATTTGTTTTTGTTTCTTATTATTGAAGGTTGCAATTCTTTTTAGAATAGTGATGCGTTGAGTTCAGGAGGTGTGAACTGTATATTCTTAAAGAGCTCTTATTAAAATCATTTCTCTGGGTATAAATCCAGCAACAGCGTTTGAATTTAATCAGGTTGTTAAATTAATTGACAGTTTTGTTGGTATTTTAAAGTTGTTATATCGAGTGTCTGCATTGATACATAAATTAACACTTAATTTGTTTGGATTCTTTTTTTGTCTTTATAGAATGCCGGTGGTGGTAAATAAATAGAATTTCTGGTGACTGATTTTATGTCGTTTGTTTATTGTGCTTTCCTGTATGTACTCGAAAAATAATCGGTAAATAACGGACGTTGATTTAACTGGAAACAATATTGTTATCACTGTTGTGAGTCATTCTTAGCCATTCGCATAAAAGCGGGTTGTTAAAGCATTATTATCCACTTTTTATACATACGAATATTTAAAGTATCAATAGTGGTTTTGACTCTGCTTTGTGCCTCTGGAAACTCAAGGTAGATACAATGTTAAAAAAAAGCTTGGCAGTACTGGCTTTGGGGTGTGCACTTTCTACACATGCCCTGTCGGAAAGCTCAATTACCATTGAAAACAACAGCAGTTCTTCGGTTTATGGGGCGTTTCAGTCTGAGATCATGAGTGGCATTGCCGCCGACTCTGTGAACGGTGCCATCGCATCTGGAGGCAGTCATGCTTATGGTGAAATGGATCCTTTCTTCAGGGCGAGCTCGGTCAATATCCGTCCGGATGATGTGATTTTGCAAGTGGGGGTTTTTGATTCGCAGTCTCAAGCCTATGTGATTTGCGATCGTAATGTGCCTTTTTCCGGGGCCAGAAAATACGCATATGATGGTGAAACCTGCAGTGAGGCGGTCGACCACCTTCTCTGGCTGGAGTACTTTCCCACCACAGGCAACAAAGTAAAACGGGTGAATGCCCGGGGTGAGCATGAAGAGGAATTGAAGATTCGGGAGAACGTTACCAATATCAAGGTTTATGACAACACCATTTATGCCCGGGTAGATGCCACTCGCCTCAATGAGAACAGGGGAATAAATACCTATACCCTGGATGGCAAGTCTAAAAAGCGCCTTCAGAATTTGTACCCCAGAAACATTGGTGATATGGCTCTAGACCCCAAGAAGGGGTGGATTTATACCTCTTCTATTTTTGAGGATGTGATTCTAAGAACGCCTTTTGAAGGGGATGGCAGCTTTGGCGAAGAGCCTCACCATTTGATTTATCACCCTGTCGAAGAGGGATGCAAAGCGGGATGCGACCCCATGGCATTGGCCGTCAGTGAATCCAGTGACCGGTTTTTCTTTTCCATGGGGACAACCGGTAACAGGAACTTGAAAATATACAGCTCTTCTCTTGGTGAGCCGACTACCGCAGACCGCTATCTGGTGGCGAATAAGCGAAGTGGTGTGATCGGGGGGGACTATGAAGGCGTTAAGCAAATTGCCATTGATGATGACAATCAGCGTTTGTACTGGGCAACCACCCGCGCGGTTCAAAGTGCCAACTTTGATGGCTCAGACCTGAAAACTCATTATATTGACGAAAGGGAGTTGATTGAGGGGCTGGCCTTGAGTACGGATAACCGCTTCCTGTATTGGTCTGAAGACAGGAATATTTTCAAGATAGATCTGCACAGTGACAGTGAAAAAGAGTTAGTGGCCAGGGCTAGCAGTGGTGGGATCATTTACTACCTGACCGTGTATTAATATTTTCTCTGTCTGGGTAAAAACCGATCCCATTGTAGTAAGAGTGGGATCGGCAATCCTTTCAACAGACTGGCGCAGGCAACTCTGTGCCAGTTCTCTGATTTTTTACAGCACCTCAAGCGGTTGTTTCCTTGTGGGCCGGGGGTATTCCTCGTCAATGGCCGCCAGTTCACTGTCAGAAAGGTGAATATTGCTGGCCTCGAGGTTATCAATGACATGCCGGGGGTTGCCAGACTGGGGGATGGCGACCGTGTTACCATCGCGAAGTGACCAGGCCAGCAGCAGCTGATAAATCGAGCACTGATGCGCGGAGGCTATCTCTTTCAGTACCCGGTTCCGGGTCAGTCCGGCCCCCAGACGGTCACCCTGTGCTACTGGCGAGTAGGCCATCAGAGAGACCCGGTTATCCCGCATCCAGGGTTGCAGGTCAAATTCGATCCCCCGACTGCCCAGGTTATAGAGCACCTGGTTGGTGATGCAGTTTGTGCCCTTCTCTATAGAAAACAGTTCAGCCATTTCTGCGGTATCAAAGTTGGAGACCCCCCAGTTGAGTATTTTTCCCTCCTCTTTTAATGTTTCCAGCCCCATCACCGTTTCTTCCAGAGGCACCTGTCCGGGCCAGTGCAGCAGATACAGGTTCAGATAATCGGTTTTAAGGCGTCGCAGGCTGTTTTCCAGGCTTCGGCGCATGGATGGCTGGTCAGCGTTCCATGGGTAGAACTTGGACACCAGACAGATTGATGAGCGGTCAAAGGGCTTTATGGCTTCACCCACCAGCGTTTCTGATCGGCCTTCTCCATACATTTCTGCTGTATCAATCAGGTTGGCACCCTGTTCCAGCCCGGCTCTCAATGCCTGGATTTCCTGGTTTCGCCGGTTTGGATCGTCCCCCATATGCCAGGTTCCCATTCCGATGGGATGGATTTTCTGGTTGGCAGGTAGAAGACGCTTCATTGTTATTACCTCAAACTCTGCTGTTAGCGGGTGGGGATGTTTTTGATGGTAAGGGGGGCTGTTATTAAAATCGATATGAACCGTCAGCCTGAATGTCTCAGGTCAATAAAAGACAGAGCTTACAGAGGTCGAGTAACCCTTGCAGGCCTTGTGTGATGGGGGGGCAGGCTTTCTGTGCCGTTATAGTTAGTGGGCATGCAAACATCAGGTGTTCTGATAAAAGCAGCCAGGCACTTTTCAGTGGTCTGTTGATATTCATCAAGCTCCCATTAAAGTGGACAATTTACCCTGCTGGGGATTATTGATAGTGGTCATTATGGGGAGCCGTAAGAGTGGATTGCCTAATGAAAGCCTGGCGTGCAAACGAGAAGGACTTACATGCCTGGCTGCTGAAACAAACAGGGGCTAGTGAGCAAGCCCAGGATCTGCTCCAGGACGTTTTTTTAAAATCCCTAAGACATAAGGCTCGTTTTTGTTCATTGGATCATGCCAGAAGCTGGCTCTTCACCATTGCACGTAACACCTTGGTTGATGCTGTAAGGAAGCCTTGTCCTGAGAAAATGCCGGTTATTGATCAGATTCAGCCGGAACCCGATACACCGCTGCTGCTGGAACTGCAATCCTGCATGATGCGTGTGATAAGTGAACTGGAAGACAAAGACCGGGATGCGATTGAACGGTGTGATATTCAGAGAATGTCGCAGGAGGCTTATGCCTGTTCAGTTGGGTTATCACTCCCCGCGGCGAAATCGCGATTACAGCGTGCACGTCAGAAGCTACGGACACAGATGGTAAAAAAATGCCAGATCCAGTTTGATGAAACCGGTGTCTGTGATTTTACGCCCAGAAACAGGGGGTGACCATTCCATAAAAAAAATCAAAAAAGTATGCATCTTTTTGCTGCGGTCTTCGTGTTTAGAGTAGATAAGACTCTAGCGGAGACCTTCCATGTTGCATTGGTTTACCCGGCTGGCGGACAGGGTGACATATTCACTGTTGCAGCTAACCCCTGATACACCACTGGCCAATGGTGTTCATTTTTTTATCGAAGATACTGCCAAAATACTGGTTCTGCTGACGGTGCTGATCTATGTCATCGCGATTGTCCGGGCGGGCCTGAACCCGGAAAGGGTTCGTTATTACCTTCAGGGAAAGAGACGTTTTCCCGGTTATCTGATGGGGTCGGTTTTTGGGGCTGTGACGCCGTTCTGCTCCTGCAGCTCCATTCCCCTGTTTATGGGGTTTGTCTCAGCACGTATCCCGTTGGGAGTAACGATGGCGTTTCTGTTGACCTCACCCATGATCAATGAAATTGCCATTGTTTTGCTGATGTCATTACTGGGTCTTCGTTTTACCGTTATGTACATCGTGATTGGTATGACGCTGGGTATTGTGGGTGGATTTCTGATGGACCGTATCAAGGCGGAGCGTTGGTTAGTTCCCTTCCTGGCAAAGCAATATCAAGATGAGGAAAGCTCAGACGCTATTGATTACCAGCCCTCGGTGATGAGCTTGAAAGATCGTCATGAATTTGCGATGCAGGAAACCCATACGGTTGTCGGCAGAATCTGGAAATGGGTGTTTATCGGGGTCGGGATAGGCGCTGTTATTCATGGATTTATTCCGGAAACCTGGTTCCAGACGTATTTAGGGGATGGTCAATGGTGGACCGTTCCCCTGGCTTCTTTTGCCGGGATACCACTCTACGTCAATGCGACATCGGTGATACCGGTCATGGGCAGTCTGCTGGCGAAAAATGTGCCGTTGGGAACCACGCTTGCGTTCTGCATGAGTGCTGTTGCCGTCAGCCTGCCGGAATTCATGATGCTGAAACAAGTGATGCAGTACCGATTGCTGCTGATGATTGCGGTGTATCTGCTGGTGGCTTTCTGTCTTGTGGGCTGGTTGTTTAACGCTGTGAATTTTATGTAGTCAATGGGATTTAAATCAAAAGGCAAAGAGGTAGAGTGATGAAGAATATAAACGTCTATGGTTCCGGGTGCCGAAATTGTGTCATCACAGCCGAACGGGTTGAGCAGGTGGCGCAACAGTTGAATCTGGTTATTCAATTAAATAAGGTCACTGACCTGGAAGCCATTATGAGCGCTGGCGTGGTCAGTACACCTGCGGTTTCTATTGATGGGCAGCTGGTGCACTCCGGTTCTGTGCCGACACCGGAAAAACTCAAGGGACTTCTGAGGGAACCACAGTACTCTGACCCAAAATAGAGTCAAGGCTTCTACTGCTTGAGGGTTGGTGCACAAAAACTTTCAAGCAGTATGTCTGTCTACTCACTTTGGAAGATGCTTGGGGTGATTGTATTGAATCATCGATATGAGCAGTCACCTTGAAGGCTGCTGGTTAATAAAAGGACAGGTCGAGTACGGCTCAGTTATTCAAATTCCCGGCGGATTAATACCGCCAGAAAGTGGGTGTAAAAAGAACCAGCAAAGTAAAAATTTCCAGTCGTCCCAGCAGCATGGCGAAACAGAGAATCCATTTGGCGGCATCGGGCAGGGTTTCATAGTTGGAGGCGGCTTCACCCAGGGCGGGTCCCAGGTTGTTCAGGCAGGAGGCCACGGTGGAAAAAGCGGTGGTTAAATCCAGGCCAGTGCCCAGCAGTGCCAGGAACATAATCACAAACATCAGGATATAAGTGGCAAAGAACCCCCAGACCGCTTCACCGACCCGGCTGTCAACGGGTCTTCCTCCCAGCTTGATGGAAAAAATGGCGTTGGGGTGAACCAGGCGACGAAGTTCTCTTACTCCCTGTTTGAAAATCAGCAATACGCGGATCACTTTCATGCCGCCGGCGGTGGAGCCGGCACAGCCACCGGCAAAACTGGTGATAAACAGCAACAGGGGCAGGAAGGTGGGCCAGGCAGAAAAGCTGGAAGAGGAGTAACCCGTGGTTGAGGCCACTGAGACCACTTCAAAAATACCGTAGCTGATGGATTTATCCAGGGAATAGGTTTCAGAAAGAATCAGGGTCAGGACGGTAATGATGGAAACAATGCCCAGTATCGCCAGAAAGGCCTTCACTTCCGGGTCCCTGAAATAGTTGGTGAGTGTCTGATAACGGATGGCCGTGAAGTGCAGGGCAAAGTTGACGCTGGCCACCAGCATGAAAAACACGGCAATGGTATTGATCAGGTGTGAGTCAAAATGGCCAATACTGGCGTCATAGGTGGAGAAACCACCAATGGCAATGGTAGTGAAACTGTGACTGATGGCATCAAACAGGTTCATCCCGGCCAGCCAGTAAGCCAGGGAGCAGACGACGGTGAGGGAGACATAGAGCAGCCAGAGGGCTTTGGCGGTTTCGGTGATTCGCGGGGTCAGTTTGGAGTCTTTCACCGGGCCAGGCATTTCCGTCCGGTAAAGCTGCATGCCCCCAACGCCCAGCATGGGTAATATGGCCACGGCCAGCACAATAATACCCATTCCACCCAGCCACTGGAGCTGCTGACGATAGAACAGAATTGAGCGGGGCAGGTGCTCGATATCCGTAAGAATGGTGGCTCCGGTGGTGGTCAGCCCGGACATGGATTCAAACAGGGCGTCGGTGATGGTCAGGGAGGGGCTTTCCATCATCAGAAAGGGAAGTGCCCCCACAGACCCCAGCACCACCCAGAACAGCACTGTGACCAGAAACCCTTCCCGGTTGCGAAGTTCATCCTTGATATTTCTGAAAGGAAACCAGAGCAGGATGCCCAGCAGTAACGTCAGTAAAAAGGTGTAGATAAACAGCGAAATCTCCGGCTCCCCGTAGATCAGGGCGACGATCATGGGGGGCAGGCTGGAGGTGCTGAACAATATCAGCAGGATGCCCAGGATGGGCAGAATAACCTGAAACTGCATTATGACCCTGTTTTACAGGGGGCCCTGTCAGCAGCCAGTCCTGGCCGTTTTCGGGGGTACCCTGCTGGCTTAATTGGTATAAAAGTTCTAGTCCTATGGTGTTGCAGGGTACCTTTAATCCGCAGGAAAAATAAAGCCCTGTAAACTGCTTCAGGTCATTGATCCGGGTTGGGAAAGGAGGGGGGCTTGCTTGGGTGATACAGAGGTTTAGGCAGTTTAACTTGATGTCTAAGTCATGGACCATTTTCCGTTTTCCCTCACCCCAGCCCTCTCCCAGAGGGAGAGGGAGTTTGACGGTGCAAATGTTCAAAGTTCTGAGGAAGAGGGTGTTTGGTGGCGCAAACGCTTAAAGTCCTCTCCCTTTGGGCTGTCTCTTAGTCACATCTCCACACCTCTTGTCATTCGGTAGGTGTGTAGGCGGTCTTGTAGTTTTGCCCAGCCTTTCCATACGACCAGCCATCCAGGTATGCCTGTACGTTTTGAATCACACCAGCCACCCACTTTTGCAATGGTGTGGAGAAACCAAGTCAATGTAGGTACTT
>NZ_JBLYZI010000143.1:0-10610 GCF_057680865.1 Endozoicomonas sp. Z74 | reverse complement strand
CCGGAAATACCTTGTGCATCACCGGCAATGGGTGAGGGCGGCAGAGTTTTATGGAGGACACCGATCTGCTCTGGGGACATCATGGGTATGGACTTCAGGATGTCTTGGAATTGCTGAGGTTTCATGGCTGGAACTCCACTTTACACGACAATTCTCATGCTCAGGGAGTATAGACCATGTTAGCAACATTTAATTTGAACAGCGCCGATAAACACCGTTCGAATACTTCCGGCCATCGTTCACTGTCAGGCTCTCTGGACAACCGTTCTGCAGTAGACATCAGATCATCCAGAGACAGCTGTATCGGACTTTTCTGCTGGGTGAGGCTCAGGGAGAGTCGGAGGAACTGTTGAGCCAGCCACCGAGGCAGTTTCCTGTCCTGACCGGGTTGCCCGGAAATAAAACTTTCAAGGTCATTGAGTGATAAGGTGGTTAGTTTGATCTGGGTGCATCGGCTTTTCATGGCCGGACTCATTGCTTCCCGCTCGCCAAAGCTGGTGGGGTTTATGGTGGCAAAAAGTCGGAATCCGGGAGCGGCTGCTCCAGTGAGAACATCGTTAAATAACCCTTCAAGGTAACGGCTGGGAATCAGGTTCAGTTCACTGATTGCGATTTTGCGGCCACTGCGCATGGCCTGTCTGACAGAATCAACTAGGGAGTCCCAGCGGTTCGGATTGGCGTTGATGTGCAGGAAGGGCTCTTCGTGCTCATGTTCTTCCAGCCACAAAGAGAGCGTCTGGTTAAGAATGAAATCTTTTCCCCAGCCAGCAGGTCCTTCTACGATTACGGCGGATCGACCGCTGTCGTCTTTCTCCAGGCTTTGCCAGTAACTGAACACCAGCTCCCTGATGGGTTCTGGTCCCCAGTTGGTGTTGGGGTAGCGTGTTTGTAATTTTTCCAGAAACCCCTCGAAGGCCTGGTCAGGTCCTGCCAGAATGCTGTCATCTTCCGGAAACGCTTCCATGCACTTCTGGTTCATGGATTGGCGTTCTTCTGAGGGAAGCGCACCGCCGAGGCTGTCGGAGAATCCCCGTCGAATGCAGGCGTGTATCTGTTTTATGGTGGGAGTTGATGGACTGTGGCTGCATAATTGCCTGACCACCGCCAGCACATCCTTGATATCCCGTGGGGTGAGGAGCTCCCCCGGCAGTTGCTTCTGATAGAGTTCAAACAATCTCAGAATTTGATCACTGGCCTGCTTTTTATAAGCATCGGGCCAGCTGCCAGGAAGTCCCGGCTGTATGATGGCTCTGGCCATGACCTCTTTTGGCAAGGGGGGATAAAAGAACGTTGGGATGAGTGGGCTCAGGGTGCTGTCCAGGTGGCGGCCATCGTAGCTGTCAGGGTTGCCAGTGAGAATAACCCGGTGTTTGTCACTGAGAGGATAAACCTTTCCCTGGTAATGAAGAGTAGGAGGTTGCCGGGTAAGCCCGGCCAGGGTCGCCAGTAAACCTTCTGGAGCCAGGTTGGCTTCATCCAGTACCAGTACAGGGGGATTTTCGGATAGAGCCCATTCCAGTATCGGGCCCTTTTTGAAGGTGGTGTAGCTGTCGGTTGAGCCATCGGGAAGTATTGAAGATTCCATTACCTGCTCACCATACAGCTCTCCGGCTCGGCTGTTGGGGCCCAGGTTCAGGACTAGACAGTGGGGGGGATCTGCTGGCCCGAGTCTTGAGCCAATGGCCTGGGCCATAAATGATTTACCCGCACCGGCCTCTCCCTGCAGAAAAATAATCGGGTGTTGTTTGGCTCTTTCCGTGAGGTGGGCAAGACGACGAGCATGACGGCTGTGGTCATGGCGTTGTCCGTCCAGCAGAGCCTGTGGCAGGGTATCCAGGGAGTCGGGCAGCCCGTTCCGGAAGCTTGCAGACAGCATTTCAGTGAGCTGCCTTCTTTTCCCTGACTCGTTGCTTTTTGATGCAAGGACTTTGGCAATGGATCCTTCCAGTTTCTCTATTTCACCACTGATGGATACAGGGTGGTGAAGATGGTTTCTGCTGGCGACCAGGGCGTCTCTGAGGGTTGAGCGGGTGTTGCCATTGAAATACTGTTTTTTTAATGCCTCTTCCCTGCTTACCTTGAAGGTCACTGCCAGGGCGTCCTGCTCATCTGGGCTGGCTGCTCCCACCACATATTGAGCCAGCTGCTGGAGGGCTTCATCGTCCGGTTCATCCGGAGCCTTTCTGGATTGATGCAGTGAGACCGGACAGTGTTGTGCAAGGGGCCAGAAGTCTTTTTTGAGTTGCTGCAAATCCGGGGACGGGTGGTCCATAAGCCAATCTTTCAAGGCGGTTTGATTGGCCTGTTGAGGGGGAGGGGGGCTGTCCGGCCAGGTTTCAGCAATTTTAGCCTTAATAAAACCGTAAACCTTTGGGTCTCCCCGGTAGGCTTTTGCCGTCAGTACATGCAACGCCCGGCGGTAATGGCAGGGCCTGATTGACGGGCTGTTGTCCAGCTTCTGCTCGTGAGCGGCCTGACGATCAATAATGTGCTGAAAGTCCGGGGCAGACCAGGGAGGCACTGCGGGGTAAGCCTTGGTGGTTGAAGGAGGAATCTGTCCAAGTTGTTTATAAAAGGGGTGGACCGGAACGGATTTGCTGTCACTGGATGTTTTTTTACAGGCCTGGAGTAACAGGGCTGGGATGTTCTGAGGTAATTGGCCTGACTCTGGCAGGGTCAAAGTGATTCTGGCTTTGGGCAGGTCCACTTTTTTTCCATGCAGAAGCACGCAGGGAGGGGAAGCAAAGAGCGTTTCCAGAGCCTGGGCTATTTTAGGATTGTTTTCCAGCCCTTTGAGTACCACTGGGATTCCCTGCAGCAGGCACTCCATCAGTGGTGTGTTGTCAGTAGCAAATAAAAAGCGTTCCTGGCTGATCAAACGGATCTGCTGCAATAGATCTTCCCATGTGTCCTGAGCCGCCAATTCGTAGACAAAGGGCGAGGTTGCGGTGTCAGAGCTTGGGGGAATCACCTGCTGCTCATCCGCTGGTGTCTTAAGCAAACTGACTTTGACATCAGTGCTGGGTTTCAATAAACCTGGTTCGTTGATAAAAAGTGCCGGTCGGTGCTCACTGGGGATGCGCTCCAGAACCGTCAATAATCTTAACCACTGCTGATCACTAAGGGGGCTGCTAATAACCAGCTGCCCATAATCTTTTACCAGCTGTTCCAGAGCGT
Source organism: Endozoicomonas sp. Z74 (assembly GCF_057680865.1). Taxonomy (NCBI): domain Bacteria; kingdom Pseudomonadati; phylum Pseudomonadota; class Gammaproteobacteria; order Oceanospirillales; family Endozoicomonadaceae; genus Endozoicomonas; species Endozoicomonas sp. Z74. Next base: position 7,433 of record NZ_JBLYZI010000143.1, on the reverse strand, counting down.
TGCATCGAACCACTTTTGCCCCTTCCAGCTTTATTCCACCTTTCAATGTTTCCATTTGCTGGCTGTTAAGGCTCAGGCAGGGGGCATCCGGCTGAAATTTAGATGCTGCATGTTGATGCTTCTTTTTGAGTGCCGTGATTTGTTCCGGGGTACTGTCGTTGCGGGACAGGGAGATGTTCTCAGGAAGAGGGAGCCACTTATTGTTGGCTTCAAATTCATTGTTGTGCAGAGCTCTGGCAAGAGCCGATGTAAAATCCGGGTTGTCCCAGGGCGCATTCTTCAGGATGAGATGGCTGTTGCTATTGAGGGTGGAAAAAATGCCTTCTGAAAAATGCAGCTGTCCCTGCTCGTTGAGTGTGATGCCTCCAAAGAGGCATTCATACCAGTCATCGAAGTCTGAGAAATCAACCGTGATAGTTGTTGAGGCGTCTGGTGGCTGTTTAAGTGTTTTGGATGCAAGCAGTTCCACATGGGTGGGTATCAGGGGTTGAGAATCAGTGTTGCCCAGCTTCTTTTCGGGCATTCTCATCAGGCGCCTCCAGCAGTCACTACCGGAGGGTTTCAAGCCGGTTAACATATCATTGCTGGTGATGACTTCCCGGTGAATGTTCTTGCCCAGGGGGGCTCCATTGCTATGTGGAGTCTCTTCCAGCAAGTCATTGATAGTGGCTATCTGCCCTGGTGTCATGGCAGTGAGGTCCAGGACCAGGCAAAGTGGCTGTTCACTGAACAGCCTGCCTCTATCGGTCTTCAGCTGATGACCTTCAACCCAGGTCTGTTGTAGGAGGCCATGATTTTCCAGATCCTGTGGTTTCTGAATAACAATGATCTGGCCTTGCTCTGGATAGTGTTGACGAAGTTGATGGAAAATGGCCATCTTTTCCCTCTCACTGTCGGCAAAATGCAGTGAGCTATTGCTTGATGGCTTTTTGGGCTGTAGGTCCTTTGAAGGAGGAGTTGGAGTGGAAACCCGTTTTGGCTTTTTCCTGAAACTGTTTCGCAGAGTGTTCAGGAACCCTGGTGTTGAGGAGGGCATTTTTTTGTGGGCCCGCCTGGAAAGAGAGAGTGTGTGCTTAAGACTTTGAAATGCGGTTCGAATAGAGAATTTACTGGAATCCCTGACGGTGGTTTTTCTGCCGATAAACTGAGGTTCCAGCTCAAGCGGGAGGCCTTCCTGTTCAGGTTGGTCATTCAGTGGGAGTGCCTTTTGAGGGGCTGTATTGGAATCCCTTGAGCCATTGATCTGGGGCATGCGGAGTAATATGTTTCTGCTGCGACTCAATCGCGTTCAGGAAAACAGAGACCCTTAAAGTGGATTCAGGTGTTCTGTGCCAGTGATTGTTATCGGCCAGCAAGCTAAAGAACCTTTATAAAAAGAAGGAGCGGTGGGGAGTGGAAGATGAAGCTTGGGAGGGGAGTTTGGGCACCCGCTTCCACTCTTGAAGACAAGACTGAAAGCGGGTGGGGTATAACCCGGAGGTTATTTCTTGGTTTCTTTCTTCTCTTTGGTGGCGACTTTCTTGCCTTCCTTCTTGGTGTCCTTGCCATCAATGCTGATCAGCTCAACATCAAATACCAGGACAGAACCAGCGGGAATGCTGCCCACTTCCTGATCACCGTAGGCCAGTTCTGCGGGGATGGTCAGTTCATATTCTGAGCCGGTAGGCATCAGCGCCACACCTTCGGTCCAGCCCTTGATGACGTTACCGAGAGGGAAGGTGGCGGGTTGGCCACGCTGTTTGCTGCTGTCAAACACGGTGCCATCGATGAGTTTGCCGGTATAGTGGGCGGTAACGGTATCGGTGGCAGCCGGTTTCGGGCCATCGCCCTGCTTGATGACTTTGTACTGCAGGCCGGATTCCAGAACTTTGACGCCCTCTTTTTTAGCGTTTTCATCCAAGTAAGCCTGCCCGGCCTTTTTGGTTTCCTCAAGCTTCTGCTTGGCTTTTTCCTGAACCACAGTATTCATGCGGGTTTCATGAGCCCTGAGGGCGGAACCCAGCTCTTCCTCATTCATTTTTACCTGGTTGTCCAGGGCATCCAGAAGACCCTGCTTGACCAGTTCCCGATCCAGGGTGACGCCCAGCTCTTCCTGCTGTTTCAGGGTCTGTGTGGCGAAATTACCGACAGAGGCCCCAATGGCATAGGCCGCTTTCTGTTCATCGGTGTTCAGCTGAACTTCGGGAGCCTTGGGCGTTTTATCCTGGCAGCCTGCGGCCAGCATAACAACCGCCGCCAGAGCGGAGAGCTTGATAACTTTTTTCATATCGATTTCCGTAGTGATTGGCCATGACTAAGCCTCTGGCCAAGAAATTCTTGCCTGTCTGAGTGGAAAAATGATGCGAACAGCTGGCAATAATGGCACAGGGCTCGCTGCAGGTGAACCGGGTCGTGAATTTTTTTCAGAAAAATCACAACAAATTCTCATTCCTTACGTAAAGGCCTCGCCTCTTAGAGAACCGTTGGTCACAGTACTTGTGAGCCCTGTGGTAAAGCCTGGCGGTTCACAGTAAACAACAGCCTTCTGCCTCTGCCCACCCACCTGGTTTCAGAGCCTAATAATAGACACTCCTCATATGGACATTGAAAAAGTGAAAGGGTTCCTTGATGCCCTGGTCATGGTTATGGGGTATTTGCCCGGATTTTGGCCAGAAAAGAGCGCTTTCAGAGCGCTTTTCATCGAACCCTGACAGGGCCTGCACTATATTTGTAAGGGTCTTATTTCTGGTGCCATTGCTCTGCTGTTTTCTTTCGTTATGGGTATTTCTGTCCCTGGCTGGTGCCGGGAGCATGAAATCCCGTGGGTATCTCTGGATTTCATTATGGGTTGGAGTATCCGCCGCGTTTTGGTGTTTTATCTTCTGTTGTGCTGTTGGCAAAGTTCTGGCTATGGCGCTCATGGGTATTCGGGTGCCGGTATTTCTCCAGGCCACTCCCTTGATTCGTGTCGGGGGCTGGTACCCGGTGGCTGGCAGGCGTTGAGAAATGGGTTTCAGTTGATGCCCCACTACCAGGATCAGGAAGTGGTTCGTTACCTGCCTGCCTTTTCCCGGTATTACTTTTACCGCTTTGAAAAGCGGATCCTGAAATATCAGGCGTATTTAAACCGGCGGGTACAGGAGAGGAACCTGCCTGCTGAACTGGCTTTGTTGCCATTGATTGAGAGCTCTCTGGATAGTCGGGCCAAATCTTCGGCCCGGGCCGCCGGCCTCTGGCAGTTGATGCCGAAAACCGCCAGGGTCTATGGTCTTGAGGTGTCGGCGAAACGCGATGAGCGAAGGGATCTGGAGAAATCCACAGAAGCCGCCCTGTCCCTTCTTGAGGATCTTTATCAACGGACGGATGACTGGTTGCTGACGATTGCGGCTTACAACGCCGGGTTGTACCGAGTGCGTAAAAGCGTAGCCCGTTCGGGAAAAAACAGGGGAGACTTCTGGGGACTGAAGCTGCCCAGAGAGACCCGAAGCCATGTGGCCAAACTGCTGGCCCTGAGCTGGGTGGTTCTTTCTCCAGAGCAGCACGGTATTTCACTGCCTGATTTGCTGCTGAGCGCTCCTGCCAGGGCTCGCAACATTCCGGTCAGTCTCTGTGACCGGCCGGTTCAGACCTGTCTTTATTGTCGGCGAATGGCGCTCTGGGTGTTTTTTATTCTGTTGAAGTCGGCTCAATCCGGCAGCGGCTCATCGGCTCCTGGAAGGAAGAGGGTGATGACCGTTGATATCAGTACAAACAGAGTGGATAGCCACAGGCAGGCTTCGAGCCCGCCCCACTGGAAGGCGCCTCCGGAAATGACCGTACCCACCAATCTTCCCATGGCGTTGGCGGTGTAATAAAAGCCGACGTCCAGTGAAGCGCCATCTTTGCGGGCATAATGCACGATCAGGAACGAGTGGAGGGATGAATTGATGGCAAAGACCACCCCAAAGACCAGCAAACCCGCCAGCAGAGAAAGCTCTGGAAACCAGGAAAGGCTGATCAATAACGCCAGCAGTCCGGAAACCAGCAACAATATTACCCCCCAGTAAAAGACCGGTTTAACGGGCGTGTTGCTGTTGTTTTTCCGGGACATGAGGTTTGGGGTGATTCCCTGAACCAGCCCATACCCGATTACCCAGAAGGCCATAAAGGCACCGGTTTGTGAATGGCTCCAGCCAAATACCGAGGCCAGGGTCAGGGGCAGGGCCACGACAAACCAGATGTCCCTTGAGCCAAACAGGAACAGACGGGCTGCGGACAGCACGTTGACTGAACGGCTGCTGGATAGAATGTCACGAAATACCGGCTTTCGCTGTGCTTTACCCAGGTCGTTTTTCAGAAAGCACAGGCTGAAACACAGAATAATAGCCAGCACCGTTGCCATGGATACCATGGCATTCTGAAAACCGATCAACCCCAGCAGGGCGCCTCCCAGAAAGAATCCCACCCCCTTAAGGGCATTTTTTGACCCCGTAAGCAGGGCAACCCAGCGGAAAAGGCGACCCTGCTGGTGGCTTTTGACCAGGGGAACCGAAAGAAACGCCTGAGGGACCGCCATCATCAACAAAGCGCTAATTTGCAGGGTCAGGCCCAGGTTCATGGTTCGATTCAGACCAATGCGGGCCCCCAGCCATCCTCCCGTCAGATTGGTGACAACACCAAAAAACTCATAGAACAGAAACAGCAGGGCAATTTCCAGTCCTGAGTAACCCAGTTGATAAAAATGTAATACCACCAGCATCCGCAGGGCGCCATCCGTGAGGGTAAAGCTCCAGTAATTGAACGTGACCAGGGCGTAGTTTTTTACGGACTGCTGATCAGGCTGTCTGAGGGGGTGCGCACTACTGGTCACAACTTAATCTCCCTTTATGGACGGTTAATGGGGTTGAGGCTGGTTGCTGGGCGGGAAGCAATGACGTGTCCGGTTTGAGAAAGCCACCAGCGACAGCATGACCGGCACTTCCACAAGTACGCCCACAACGGTGGCCAGGGCCGCACCTGAATTCAGCCCGAACAGGCTGATGGCCACGGCGACGGCCAGTTCGAAAAAGTTAGAGGCGCCGATCATTCCTCCAGGAGAGGCGATGGCATGGGGTTGTCGCCACTTTTTCATCCAGACATAGGCGATAGCAAAAATCAGGTAGGTCTGAATGATCAGCGGGGTGGCGATCATCAGAATGTCCATGGGGTTATCCAGAATTTTGTCCGCCTGAAACCCGAACAGCAGAATGACTGTGCCGATCAAACCGAAAATGGAAAGGGGTTTGATCCGGGCCGAAAGCTGGTCCAGAGCCACAGGGGATAGTGCTTTTCTGGTCAACCAGCCTCCCAGCAGGGGAATAATGACAAACAGGGTCACCGACAGGAGCAAAGTGTCCCAGGGGACAATGACATCAGTAACACCCAGCAGGAAAGCTGCCAGGGGGGCAAAGGCAAAGATCAAGACCAGGTCGTTGATGGCGACCTGCACCAGGGTGTAGTTAGGGTCACCCTTGGTCAACTGACTCCAGACAAACACCATGGCGGTGCAGGGGGCTACGCCCAGGAGGATCATCCCGGCAATATACTCATTACCCAGTTCCGGGGAGATCCATCCGGCAAACAGGTGGCGGATAAACAGAACGGCCAGCAGTGCCATGGTGAAAGGCTTGATCAGCCAGTTCACAGTCAGGGTGATGATCAATCCTTTGGGACGGCGATGAACATTTTTAACGGCGGTGAAATCCACCTGCATCATCATTGGAAAGATCATCAGCCAGATAAGAACCGCAATGGCCAGATTGATGCTGGCGTATTGGAGGTTTCCAAGCAGAGCGAAAGCGTCCGGAAACTGGATGCCACCCAGCAACCCCGCAAGGATGCCCAGGGCTACCCAGAGACTGAGATAGCGCTCGAAAAATCCCATGATAGATTTCCTCTTCGGGTATCGTCGAAAAACGATGTTTGTTAGAAAAACAGGCCGCTTTCTGCGGTATATCAGTGACCGTGTTGTCAGTGTTCAGTCCAGGTAATTGAGCCAGTCTCTCAGCTGTTCCAGAGCCTTCGGGTTAAGGGAGAAGCAAGTTCTTGGATGCCTGACTTCGGCCTCCACAAATCCAGCTTCCCGTAAAATCCGTAAGTGTTCGGAAACGGTGGACTGCGCCAGTCCAATGTCATTGACCAGGTCGCTGCCAAGACACTCTCTGTTGGCCAGGATTTTCAGGAGCCGGATTCTGGCAGGATGGCTCAGCGCTTTTGCAGCCGACGCCAGTTGTTGCTCCCGATCAGAATCCAGGTCAATTTTGCTGAGGTTTGTCAGACATTGCGCCATAAAATAAATCGCCTATCGTCGAATGGCGATAATAATGTACAAGCCTAAGGGTTCTGTCAACAGCTTCAGCCACCCTCTTAATTAATCATTAGGTAAACCCCCGGCTATGCCGGGGAGACTCCCATAGGTTTGATCGAGGCTTCGGTAGCTGATCCTGCTCGCCCTGAACGGTTAATGGCTTTCCCTCACCCCGGCCCTCTCCCAGAGGGAGAGGGTGTTGACGGTGCCAATATTGAAAGCCCTCTCCCTTTGGGCTGTCTCTTAGTCACAAATCCTAATCTTGGTTTATCCTTTTCTGAGACAGACCAAGATCATGATGCCACTGCCTCCTCAACAATGGGCTGAACAGACTTTCGGATGTGCCAAGATGGGAGATACGCGTCGAACCAAAAGGCTGGTGCGAGTGGCAGGAGACCTGTCTGCTCATACGGGCTCATCTCTGGCCACTTCCTGCAGTGGCAACCTTGCTGCGGTTGAGGGCGCCTATCGTCTCATTGAAAATGAAACCGTAGAGCCTGAAGCCATTGCCGAAGCCGGATTTCAGGTGACAGCGCTCGCTGCAAACAACTCTCAACTTATGCTGGCCATAGAAGACAGTACCACTCTCAGCTACAAACACTCTGTCAGGTCAGAACTGGGCGACATTGGAGGACCCGAAAATAGTATATCCAAAGGCATATAGGCTCACTCAGTAATGTTGCTGGATGTGGATACTGAGCGAACTATTGGTTTGATTGATCAGCAGCGCTGGATTAGAAACGACGGCGATCGTGGCAAAAAGCACGAACGCAAGCAGCGTCCCTATGAAGAGAAAGAGAGTTTCAAATGGCAAAAGTCTTCAGAAAATATTGAACACAGGCTGGGTGCGCAAATAGCGAAGGTCATCAGTGTCTGTGACCGCGAAGCTGATGTTTATGAATACATCCGATACCAGTTGACTCACGGCAGGAGGTTTGTTGTCAGAGCAAGGCAAAACCGGATTTTAATAGACGATGATCGACTGCTTTTCGATGCTCTGGCCGCAGAGCCTGTCCTGGGAAGATATGCAGTTAATGTTCCTCAGCGTGGCGGGCGAAAAGCACGTAAAGCCACTCTGCAGGTAAAGAAGAAAACCGTGACAATACAATCACCTCAAAGGCCAGGTGGT
>NZ_JBLYZI010000142.1:0-11095 GCF_057680865.1 Endozoicomonas sp. Z74 | reverse complement strand
ACCTTCTCAAGCTTGATACTTCAGTGAAGGCTGGTATCAAGAACAAACGTAAAACCTGTGGCTGGGATGAAGACTATATGATGAAAGTGCTTGGGCTGATTGATTCTTGATCATGTTTTTGCCCTGGAGGGGATGGGACTTCGTGCTGTCGCCGCTGAAATTCGAAGGGAGGCAGAGAAAAGCAAATCTGGAGAAACAGGAAGCAACTCTGTCGAACTGGAATGGGATCACATAGTCAAAGACCTGGCTAGCACCTTAGATATAAGCAAATTTATTCTTGACTATAACCGCTATGCAAATCCGATTTTGTTTGGCGAATCTACGGCCGGTTTTCGAATGTCTGCCTTGCTTATGGCAAGGGAATTCTCCCGCAGGCCAAAAAATCAAAACAGCTCTGAAACGCTTGGGCTCGTAAAAGTCAATTATAAAGGGCTCGACAAAATACAAAGCTCTCCAGAGTACTGGGAAAATACTCCTGCTGTACCTGCCAAAGGCGATTTCCTTGACCCAAAAACAACTCTGACCTTACAGGACTGGAAAGACTTTCTAAAGGTCGTACTGGATTTTTATATCCGTGAGAACACATTCATTGCTTTGGACCCGGTCATGCAAAGCTGGATGGGAAGCAAATTTACATCGAAGAAACTGTTTCCTTCTGACGCTGATATTGAGACCAGTACCACCATCAAAAAGTGGCCGGTTGCCAGCCCTAAACAACCCAATCGCCTGGTAAAGCTGCTGGAGACAGCCACTGGCTTTGATAGGAAAGTTCAGCTTCAGGCAGACAAAATGAATGCATGGCTACGGCAGGCATGGAAAGATTTGACTGAGAAAACCCTGATTCTGGAAACAGTGGACAGAGGTCGGGCTTTAAAACTGGAAACATTAACGTTTTCCCTGCCTACAGAAGCCTGGGTCTGCCCGTTGACCCACCGCTTGCTGGATACCACTTTCAGAGGGCTTACTCCCTATCTACCCAGAAATTACAAGGAGAAAGACTTCCGCTGCCGCAAGGTCACAATACCAGAATTATCTCAGTTGGCTGCCAATAGTGGCGGCGTTGCTGCTCTCAACGAAATTCGAAGCCTCGTGGACCAGAACAAAGACATTCAAACTGCACGAAGTGAGAACTTGTGGACGGATATCAATGACCGGACAGTAGAAGGCGGATTCTATTACCGTACCGCTGAACACTCAGCCCAGCAGTCTTCCGAGAAGCTTGAAAAATACGAAGACCTTTTCAAGATAGGCAAAGTGAATGTACTGAACTGCTCAACCACCATGGAAATGGGCGTGGATATAGGAGGTATTTCAGCGGTTGTTATGAATAATGTGCCGCCACACCCTGCTAACTACCTTCAGCGTGCGGGTCGAGCTGGCCGAAGAAGTGAAGCGCGAGCCATTTCATACACGCTTTGTAAGGCTGACCCACATAACCAGAGGGCATTCACCAACCCTAAGTGGCCGTTCATTACCGCTATACCTGCACCAGGCATTACTTTAAGTTCTGACCGAATTGTTCAGCGTCATGTCAATTCTATGTTACTGGCCATGTTTCTTAAGCAATACGCCAGTACTGACCGTGACCGAACCAAACTGAATGTGAAATGGTTCTATGGTGGAGAAAGTGAGTCTCAATGCCAGAAATTTATCGACTGGCTTCAGTCGCAGCCTGCTGAAGTAGAACAATCTATTCGTCAGCTTGTAAAGAATACAGGATTGACCGGGCGCTCACTGGTATCGATCTGTAATGACGGGGTTGAAAAACTCAAGGAAATTCAGGAGCGCTGGCAACAAGAATTCAATAAGCTGCAAAGCAAGCTAAAAGCCGATTTAGAGCCCGCTTACAGACGCGCCCTTCAGCTGGAAATGAAAAGGCATGAAGAGGAATACTTGCTCCGGGATCTTGCAGCCCGAGCCTTTTTGCCGGGGTATGGCTTCCCGACCAATGTCGTTAACTTCAATAATTATAATGTTGAAGATTTCAAGCAAGACAAGAGTCGAGAGAATAAAGACAAAGCCAGCCGGGAAGATAATATTTTCACCGCTAAAGAACAGCCAAGCCGGGGGATGGATATTGCCATTCGGGAATATGCTCCCGGTGCACAAATTGTCATAGATGGCAGGGTTTACCGTTCAGCGGGTATCCAGCTTTATAGTGCCTTCCAGAACACCCAGAAGTTTGATATTGCCTGGCGCTGTAATAACTGTGGTGCCACCGGTGTTGAAGAGAATGCCTACAGCAACAGCGACAATCTGAAGTGCAATCACTGTCAGGCAGAGATAAAGCATTCCGAGAAAAAAGAAATCTTGCGTCCAGCAGGCTTCACAACCGATTTTTATGAACCCACCAGCAACGATATTAGTTCCCAGAAATTTATAAAGGTAGAGCGTCCAAGGATAGAACTGAATGGCGAAGCGTTAAGCCTTCCGGACAAACGATGCGGTTTTATCAAATACGGGCATAACGGCTCAGTGTTCTACCACTCCTCAGGGGAGCATGAGAAAGGCTATGCCATCTGCATGGGTTGCGGCAAAGCAGACTCAATGAATCTAGACGGCACCACTCCACAGTATTTGGCAGCACCAAACACTCATCGCCCCATTGGCGGAAAATCACGTCAAGGCACGCAGAACGAATGTAGCGGGTTTGTTAAGCCTCATGTGCATCTGGGGTATAAAATCCAGACCGATGTGCTGGAGGTATATCTCAGGAACCCCGTTACCGGTCAATGGCTCAGTGACTCTGTTGAGCATCAGGTGATAGCCACCACTCTGGCGGTTTCATTAAGGGATGCCATAGCCGACGAACTGGGTATCGCCAGCACCGAGATGGGCTTTGGATACAAACTTGATAAAGACCTTGAAACCGGTCAGGGACGATCAGTTGTTCAGGTATTTGACCTTGTAAGCGGTGGCGCAGGTTTTGTTGTTGCCGGTGTCAGCAATATCTCAAGTCTGCTTAAGAAAGTTCAGGGCAAGCTCGAATGCAAAGCGCATTGCGAAAACGTCTGCTCTACCTGCCTTGCGAGCAAAGACAGCCGAGTTGAACAGGAAGAGCTGGATAGAAACGCTGCAAAACAGTGGCTTTTGGACTGTGAATTCAGCTCCTATCTGGAACTGCCCAAAGAGTTTAACGCCATCAGTGGTGCCACCTATTGCTCTCAAACTAGTTTGCAGTTCATCCGCTCATCAATGAACAAACTGTGCAGTGAAGACGGTCAGAAAACCATTCAGATTGCATTGACAGGGGCTGTCAGCGAGTGGGATTTAGCCCATCCGGCATTCAGAGAGCTTGTGTTGAGCTGGCAAATAGTGGACAAGTTTGCTGTTCGTCTGGGCGTGGAACATCCAGAAAATCTGGACGATGAAGTTAAACGCAGCCTGCAATTACTCAATGATTTTGGCATTAGTATTGTCGCTATGGGTGAGAACTGGTTAAGCAGCGAGCCCCATCTTCTTGTTCAGGTTTATTCCGAGGTTGAGTGCTACAGCCTCTACAGCAACAGAAAAGAGCTGACACAACCAGGAGAAAACTGGCTGCAATCTGATCAGGCCTACGCTTTGATCTCATCAAAAGCGATCAGTGCCGTAGAGAGCAGCTCGATAGATACATCAGGCTGGAGCCCTGTAGCGGCTGGGTCCTCTATTTTACAGCTAACAACGGAACTGAATGGTCCGGTTATTTCCTTGTGCAACAGGCTTAATAAGCTGATAAAGGAAAAAGCCACGGAGCTAGCCTTATTACTTGAAAACGATAGTGCTGTTCAGGTGAGTTACTCTGATCGATATTTGAAATCACCGTGGTCATTGTTGCTCTTGAGTGGTTTTTTACACCTGTTTAAAGGCGAAAGCCTCAAACGGGTTGCCGTGCAAAGCCTTCAAGCATGTAATCGTGACAGCAGTTATCTGATCAATCATGACTGGAAATACGCTAAAGATCAGGAAGAGATTCTATATCGATGGCTTCAGAGTGTTCTTGGTTGTGAACCTGAAATCCAGATTCTTGATCATCCAAAGGAACTGATGCATGGCAGGGTAATTACTGTTGACTGGGTATCAGGTAAGCAAAGCAAAGTCCTGCTCGATCAGGGCATGGGCTACTGGTATACAAGAATGCCTTACAAAGATGATATGGAGTTCAATTTTCAGGCTGAAGTAAAAGACCAGATGATCTCTATGTTCGAGAAATTCAAGGTGGCAAATATGGTCAATTCTGGCAGCTGGCCAACTTATTTAGCAATAAGCACCGATTCATAGTAAGCGTTCAAACAGGGGGTATTCTCCCCCTATCAGTCCAAATCTGAGGTCATCGGATCAGCACCGAATTTGTCTTTCCATAATCTTGGTATGAGATCCCGGACATCCCTGGCCGGGTGGAGACTGATACGCTGGAGGACATCCACCAGGTATTTGTAGGGATCAATGCCATGAAGATGACATATATGGTGTGCCCCGGTTTGCAAGAGCCTGTAGCTGATGAAAAAGCATAAGTAGCTGCTTTCATATATTCGGCCTGTTTACGGAGGAAACTCCTGGTCCTGATGGATATTCGCGCGATCCGCCCTTATCAACTGTCAGGCTTATCACAACCGTGTCGTCTCACAGGTTTCAGCAGATCGTCGGTTTTTACCTGCTGACCATCAGATACTTTCTCTTCGAAATCGTGATCGCTTTGTCAACCTTCAGAAGTCGTGTCGCGGTGTTTGTCAACATAGTGGGCACCGGAGCAGGCCTCCATGGCAATAGTACTAGGCTCAAGAGTTGCAATGTACTCCAGCAGTTTGTGGCTTGTCGTCTTCTTGCGAGCTGATATCTGGCTATCTGCTGCCGCATCGAAAAGATGGAAAGAGTTCTTGCCAATATCAATACCGAGTACTGAAGTGTTCATGGGTGATTTGCCTCATTCTGTTCACTGGCAAACAACAGTGTGGCTCATGAATGCCGGTAAGAGGGGCGAACCATCCCATTAACTATGTTGACAAACACCGGAGCGGGGTAACGCTAAACTGCCTGCACGGCAAGTTATAGACCTGAATTCAGGGTATGACATGGATGGCCTGTATCCTGAATTTTCAGGGTATGGCAGGGGGGTAGTATATGGCCGAGCAATCCCCAAAGACCAAAATCAAGAAACCTCCGCCCACTTCCCCCCCCCATAAGCTGAAAGCTCACCAATGGCTTCCAGCTCTAACCCAAACCTGGCTGCCACATTATGAAAGGCTTCTTCCGCTTCCGGAGCAATGGCGACCAGGAGCCCGCCACTGGTCTGGGGATCACACAGAATCTGCTTTTGTTCTTCGGTAAGAGCAGCCACCTTGTCACCGTAGCTGTCATAGTTTCTCCAGGTGCCACCGGGAATACACCCCAGTTGCCGGTACGTCTCCACGGAAGGCAACAATGGTAGCTTATCCATAAAAAGGGTCGCTTGAACGTTGCTGCCCTCACATACTTCAAGCAGGTGGCCCAGCAGGCCAAAGCCCGTTACATCGGTCATTGCACTGACACCATTGAGCAGGGAAAGGTCTGAGCCGATGGCATTCAGGGTGCACATGGCGTCACGGGCAATCGGCTCATGTTCATTCATCAGCTGTTTCTTTTTCTGGGCCGTGGTCAGTATGCCCACGCCCAGTGGTTTGGTCAGAAAAAGCCGGTGACCGGGTTGAGCCTGATCGTTTCTTTTCAGCCGTTCCAGGGGGACTCGGCCGGTAACAGCAAGACCAAAAATGGGTTCGGGAGCGTCTATGCTGTGTCCCCCGGCCAGAGGAATACCTGCATCAGCACAGGCCTGTCGCCCACCGTCGACCACTTGCCGGGCGACTTCCGGAGGTAACTGGTTTACAGGCCAGCCGAGTATGGCAATGGCGACAATGGGTTTGCCCCCCATGGCGTAAATATCACTGATGGCGTTGGTGGCCGCAATCCGGCCAAAATCAAAGGGGTCATCGACAATGGGCATAAAAAAGTCGGTGGTGCTGATAATGCCTTCACCGTTGCCGATATCGATGACGGCAGCGTCGTCTTTACTGGAGTTACCCACAATCAGTCCTGGAAAATCGGGAAGGTCAAGGTGGGTTTTCAGTATGTTTTCCAGGATCTGGGGTGAGATTTTGCAGCCGCAGCCAGCACCGTGGCTGTATTCTGTGAGTTTAAAAGTTGCCATGGGGTCTACCTGGCCATTTGTCAGGCCGCTATTGGATTGTGCTGTAACCTGATCTGTATGGTGTTTCACCACACCCACCCAGCACCGCAGTCAGGATCAGCAGGGTTAGTCGTTTCATGGTCAATCACCATGGGAGAGGCTTAGCGTGAAGACTAGATAAATATCAGGCAACACGCCTTTTTTCTACTTTTTCCTGAGTGTACGCATGTAGAGATGTCACGACAGCCTTACGTCAACTGGTTTGCATTGATTGGCAATGCCAAGCTTACATCGCCTAGCCGGATGACATACATCAACTCTCAATTGTCGTAAGTGAGTACTATCTGCTGAATCACTGCTAGATCATAGGGGGGGCAAGGTGAGCTTCAGACAATATTGTAGTTTTTCGGGCTTTAAACCAACGAGAGATACCACTCAGGCACTGAAAGAAATAGAGAGAGTGACGTCTCTATCAAACGCTTTATCAGCGCTAACTATAAGCACTCCACTGTTTGAGTTTTTTGCGACCCCGTCTACTCGTGGACTGACGGTCATCAGCATTGCGACTTACGAATGGGATGAATTGGCTAAAGCTCTCAAATCAATCAACGAGACTTCACGGAAAAAAATATGGGACATGGCTAGTCTTCATTTGATGTTGACCCCGATGGATTCACAAAATACCAGGTTTTGGGAGTGTATCATTGAAGCATCCAGGTAAAACCACGTTTTTATTGTTGCTGCTGGTGACGCTTAATGTCATGGCCAGCCCGTGTAACATCAGCCCTATGTCGGTTCCGGAGCGGCACTGGCTGTTAAGTGAGCCTCCTGAAAATCAGAGAAAGGTTATCGCATTCTTGTTCCGGCTAACAAACTACAACTGCGAAAGGGATCGTTTTGCTGAAATAATCATGTCCAATGTCGAGAAAGTCGCTCAGGGTGGAAGCAGATCAGCTTTGGATAGTGCAGTTGACGAAGTGATGTACTTTGTTCCCAGGAAAGAAGACCGGGATCAGGTTGTTGCTATTTATGGCGAGAAAAAGGTCAAAGAGTTGGAAAACACGTTCAAGGAGTCATTTGATCCTGTTAAAACGTTGAGGCAGTTTGGGCTTATTTCAAAGAATTAGGATTGATTGAGGTGTCGTTGACTGTCCCGTTCTCTGTCATAGGAGAGTCATACCGGTAACAGTAAGATCGGTTACTTTAGCATCAGCTATTCCTGAGGGAAAAGCGGTTAAATTTTTGCACAAATGTTCTAATTTAGGCGAATCAGTCAACTGAGCCCCCATTAAAAGATGTTCAATGTCATATCTCTGTGATAAAAGATATTTCTAAGACGCCAGTTGTATGACTGGGTCGGGTTTAGAGAAAGGAAGACGTAGCCCTGAACGGCAAATGCCTCATGCTGACAAGTCTGCAGCCGGGGCAGTTTATACAATAACAGAGCTTTGATGGATTAGGAGAGTCAATCGGATGGGAGCGATCACTTTGCCTTGTTCTTCTGTCGATGAAGTACTGAATGGACATTCGGCGGCCTTGAAGCAATGGTTTGCAGAAAAAGATCATGTTCTTGATGGCCTGATGGTCCGTAAATTTCCTTCACGTCTGGAGCCGTACCAGTTTATTCCTTCGAGTTCCGAAACCCCATTTAATGTTGCTCGCTTCAGTTTAATTATGAGTAATGCCCGTGAAGAGTGGCGGGTCACTCTGGAGATGGTGTTTCACAGTCGTCCACGGCTGATGGAGGATGGTTCAGCAATGGGGTCCGGTATTTTGTTCAATGCACTGGATGAGGAAGGGGCTGCGGTTACCATCGACTATTTTCCCATTGGCAACAATGAGTTTTCACAGCCGTTATCGGCAGGACACTGGTGCTTATACTGGTTCAAAAAACTCAGCAAAAGCCCGAAGTTCAACCAGATATTCGCCTATAAAACCCTGGAAAAAGAACTCGAATAACGGGCAGTTACCCGACAGTATTCCGTTGTTTTGCCAGCCAGGCGTCAGAAAAGGATTGCAGCAGGGGGATGGTCAGCGACCAGATCACTGCCAGGATCAGCAAGGTTTGCCAAATGGGTTGAGCGAGGCTGACATCGCTGAGCTTTGCGCCCGCCAGGTAGCTCAGTGGTCCGCCAAAAAAGCCCAGAATGGCACCTGCCAGCTTGTGACTCCGGGTCCAGTCCAGGCTGTGCCGCAAAGTGGTGGCGAAAAGCAGCCACAGGCAGGCCAGCCAAAGGGGTAATAAGCGACCATTGCCTGTGGTTGATGAATTGAACTGGAGAATATCGAGGTTGCCCAGGAAGCTGTCTATGGCACAGCCCAGCAGCACGGTGATGGCCAGCAACTGTTTTTCCTGCTGCCAGTTGCCCACCCAGAGCAGGTGGATGATCAGGACCAATACTGCGGTGATCAGGGCAATGGTATTCCCTCCAAGGACACAGGCAAACCAGCCCAGCTGGAAGAGCAGGTAATTGGTCACCAGCTTCATGCGTTCTGAGGTCATCGTCAAAATACCATGGGTCTGCAGATCGGTGTGGGCTCAACCATTAAGCTATCACGAATGGTTTCAAGAGCGAACTGAACCTGATGGTCTGATTCCGGGCTGCTGATGCACAGCCGAACGGCCTGGGGTGTCGCGGTGCTACCAACAGCAAACAGCTCCGCCTGAAGCACACGGATGGACTGTTTTTCCAGTTGGCGTACAAAGGTTTCCGCCCTCCAGGGTTCCGGCAGTTTCAGCCAGACATGAAAGCCGAAAGGTTCCCCCTGAACCGTTAACCCTTTCAGGGTACTTTTTACCATGGCCTGACGGCAGCGGATGGTTTCTGCCTGCCACTCTATGAGCTGCTGAGCCATTCCGGATTCTATCCATTCACAGGCTACTTCCATCATCAGTGGAGGTGCTACCCAGCAATCGCTGCGCAGGGCGGATACCAGTTTATCTCTGAGATTGTCAGGAAACCCTATAAACCCGATACGAAGGCCGCCTGCCAGTGTTTTGGAAAAGCTGCTGGTATAGATCACCTGCTCCGGAGCCAGGCTGAAAAGAGCGGGAAGGCGCTCTGCAGGATCAATAAACTGCACATCATCTTCCAGGATGATCAGATTGTACTTTCGGGCAATGGTAATAATCTGCTGACGTCGTTTAAGAGGCATAACCACTGCAGTAGGATTTTGCAGGGCTGGCATCAGATAAAGCAGCTTTGGCCGGTGCTTCTGGCAGCACTGTTCCAGGGCTTCCGGTATCAATCCATAGTCATCCATGGGCAGGCCAATATGATGGGTTTGCCACTGTCGGGTTGAATTAATAAAGCCTGGGTAAGACAGGTTTTCCGAGACAATGGTATCCCCCGGTCGGGTAACCGCCTGCAGGGCCATCATGTTGGCATGCTGGCCACCATTGGTAATCAGCAGGTTATCATGAGGAATGGAGATCGACAGGTTGGCTAGCCATCTGGATATCGCAGACCTGTGTCTTGTGAGCCCGGTTTCCGGGAGATAGTCCAGCAGAGATTTAAGCCGCCGGGGATCTGAGGTAATGGTAGCGAGGGTTTCAGCAAGGATCTCTTCTCTTCGTGCCGGAACTGGAAGCGTAAGGCTAAGGTCAACCAGGGAGGGTTCCTGTCGGGGTGGTACCAGAAATTGAGCCTGATTCCAGGTTTTACCGGCTACATAGGTTCCGCTACCGACTCGGGCGGTTACCAGACGGCGCCTTTCAGCTTCAGCATAGCCCCGGGTGACCGTACCGATGGTGACTTTCAGTCGATCGGACAATAGTCGCTGGGTGGGTAATTTTTCACCGGATCTGAGAGTGCCATTCTTGATTGCCTGCTCTATGGCATCTGCCAGTGCTTTGTATTTCGGGCCGGAGAAGGTGGACAGATCCGGCTGCCATAAGCTCATTTTAAGGCCGCTCCTTGTTATTGTTCTGTCAGGGCTGTGGCATTGCATGGGTTTGTCATGGTGACAATTTATGAATTGACCCTTTTTTTTGATGAAATCATACTTTTCAGGTGTATTTGATTCCAGCAATTTTAATTGTATGGGTTTAAATCCTCTTGAGAAATAATAATCAACAGGGAAAGAAGAATGACCGAGCTTGAGATACTCTGGTTACCATTAATGATGTTTGCCTTCAGTTCCAGTATTACTCCCGGGCCTAATAATATTATGCTGGCTGCCAGCGGGGTGAATTATGGATTTATGCGGACCATTCCCCATATGCTGGGGGTTTCACTGGGATTTTTTATTCTGCTGATGGCCGTGGCTTTTGGAATGGGCAGTTTGTTTCAGGCCTATCCTGCTCTTCAGAGTGGTTTGAAATACCTGGGCTCAGCATACTTGTTGTGGCTTGCCTGGAAAATAGCGGCTTCCGGCCCGGCCACCGGTGATCAGGCGGAATCCAGGCCCATGACTTTCTGGCAAGCGGCCCTGTTCCAGTTTGTGAATATTAAGGCTTGGATGATGGCCATCAGCAGTATGGCGGTTTTTACCCTGTCGGGGGAGGATTATGTCCTTTCGGCCTGGTTGATTGGCTTGGTCTTTACTCTGGTTAATCTGCCCTGCATCTCAATCTGGGTAGCCTTCGGCTCTGGGCTAAAGCGGTTTTTGACGGACGACAGTAGCCTGAAACTGTTTAACTGGTCCCTGGCATCATTGACGGCGGCTTCCGTGGTGATGTTTTATATTTGATCTCTGGGTAAACGACTTTTTCAGGGGCTGCCCGTTTTCCTTCTGCCGTGGCGTTAATGTTAGGAGTTACCCACGAATTGTGGACACCCCGCTAAGTTAGATTACAGTCTAACTGGGAGGTGTATCATGAGCCAATATAGAAACCCTGCTTATACCGAAGAGTTCCGAAAAGAAGCTGTTCGTCTGGCAGGCTTACCAGACCACAAAGCTTCTGCTGTTGCTGAACAGCTCGGTATCAGCGTACAGCAGATCTACAATTGG
>NZ_JBLYZI010000141.1:0-11096 GCF_057680865.1 Endozoicomonas sp. Z74 | reverse complement strand
ACAAAATACCTGTCTCGTTACCTCGGGTGGAAAAGGTTTCTTAAAACTCAACTCTTCTCAGAGGAGGCTTTTTTAGATCAAGTTTCTATACATTGGGTAGAGCAACACTTAATTTGAACAGCGCCGGGAATGCTATTGGATAAAGATGATCTTAAATCTTTTTATAATGCATATGAGAGATCGGGGATGCCATTTCCAGGTAGAATTTCGGGCCGGGTGGTTGAATACAGGTATAGCAAAGTAACAGGTAAGTTAGAGCAATTTTGGGGGGAGGCTATAGGAACAAGCTCAGTTTCTGATAAAGCGGATTAATTTTCAGGTTTTGTCATTGACAACAGTATCAATATGTTTGAGTGCCTTCAGTGTTGATCATAAACGACTATTGACGGATATCAATAATCTGAACACTAAGTGGATTGGTTATGAATGGGAGACAGCAATGCTTATTGTTTTATCTGCAGGGCATAATTCTCCACTGCCGTCAATAACTGTTGAATCAACGGGTCTTCATTGTGGCTGGAAAGTTCCCGGGACACATTCTGGAGTAATACAGCCGCTTCTTTGTAGGCGATAGGACTCTGCTGGCAGACATTGATCAGGCAGTGAAGGGTTGCCATGACCTCTACCCGACTTCGATGAAAGAGCTGACTGCACCATTTTGGCCAGCGCTTGTTGTCCAGTGCCTTAAAGGCTTCCTCAATGGCGGGGGGAGGGGTGAGCAGGCTCTGGGGAGCGGGTTCTGCACAGAGGGCTGCTTCCGGGTTATCAATCAATTGCTGCAGTTGAAGGAGAGTTGTGAATGCTTCTATTGCCTTCGGTGGCTCTATCTGTTCAGTTTTGGCTCCCTCAATCAGAAAGCGCTGACAACTTTGTAAGGGATCTGCCAGGGTATTCAATGGCTGTTCCTGGTCAATCCATTTTCGGATCTCCCTGCTCAATGGCAGGGAAGCATGAGAGACGGAAGCAGAGGCTTCAATGGACTCAATGATGTCAGCAAACCGGTTGGTCAGTCGGGTGCTTTCTGCCTGAACGCTGGCGAGGTGGCTTATTTTGTCATCATGATGGCTGACGGACTTCACGGCCTGTTCATACTGCTCAAAGTATTCCATCAGCTGCGCTTTATACCGGTCTGCAGGGTCGTTTTGATCCGGTTTCTTTTCATGAGCCTGGGCAAGCACTTCTTTGGGAAAGCTGCTGATCAAACAGTCATGGGCTTGCTGGCCCTTTTCTATGACGGGCTGAATGTTATCCATCTCTATGCTTTCAGGCACGCCTTCAGAAAGGTTTGCCAACTTTTCCAATACTCGCGACAGCAAAGCGTCCTGGCGTCCCTCCCAGTGAGCGAACAGGTGGGTCAGAGCATGCACTTCCTCAAGTTTATTGATGGGGGCAATGATTTTTTTGAGTTGGGTTGATGAGGAAAAGAGGTGTTCAGACTGTTTTCCGGAAAAAAAGGATAGAAAATGGTGGTTATGGTCGATGGTTTCTGTCTCTGACAGAGTGGCCTGAAGATATTGATCCAGGGCTTCAAAATGCCCAAGACCGGTTTTCAGGGACAAAGTGGCCGGTCCTTCCTGAAGCAGTTTTCGGGCAGCCAGATTGAGCAGGTGGTGATAAGGCGTTGTTGTTTCGGGCACCAGTTCTGTGAGTAACTGCCAGGCTTCTCCAGGCAGCTTCTTATCAAAGCTGGAGAGGTTTTTAAGGGCGGTGTCGGCTTTTTTCAGGGCATTGATAAGGGGAGGAGCTGGTTTTTCTCCGGCCATGGCTTCTGAGTTTTTATCGGACAAAAGCGGTTCGATTTCCCTTAATGCACTCAAACCTTCAAGGCCATTTTTACAGGCCTTATCCTGCTTCATTCCCAGTAATTCACACTTTCTGCAGGCCATGGAAAAAAGAGGAACGAGAGGCTCGTAGAGTTGCCGCTGGGAGCGGATAAAGTCGCTCAAGCTTGCTAGTGCTGCCTGATGTTTGTTTCTGTCTTCGACTTTTGAACGGGTTTGCAATGGCGTAGCCAGTGATTTCAGCTTTGGTGTCTTTAGCTCAGACAACCAGTCAGAGGAACCGGAACCTGAAGGTTGTGCCGATTTTGGTGTTTGCTGGACAGGCCTGGAGGTTGCTGTTTCTGGTAACGGCTTGGGGGGAGCTTTTTCAGCGGTATCACTGCTAACGCTCTGGTTGTTAGGCCGAGTGCTTGCTTTAGTTGCAAGCCCTTTATCTATGTGGACTGGCTGATTTTTGCTGACGGCATCAGAGGGCTTTTTATTTGCCTCTGCTAAAGGTGCTTTATTTGCGCTGGATGAGGGCTCTTTATCGACTTTGGAAGTAGGCTTTACCGATGGATGATCACGGGGATCGTCAATCGCTTTCTCCGCTGTTTTTTTTTGTGGCCTTGGCTCTTTTTCCAGCATCCTTTTTAAAGGGCTTATTGTCGGTTTTTCAGAGTCTGGCCGGGGGGGGAGTGTGTGCCTGACCAGTTTCTGCTTGGTTTCCTGAAGTAGCTGGCTGGCTCTGCCAAGTTCGGATCGGGCATCGGCCGTCAGTTTCTCAATGCTCTCTTCCGGGGTTTTTTTCCGGGTGGAGATAAGGGACTTTTCCAGCAGTCTCAAAGCTTCAAGAGGCGGCATAACACCGCGAATCATGTGGGCCGAGGTTTCTGAAGCATGGCGGTGGCTGAGTCGATCTTCCATCAGCAGGCTGTTGATTCGCTGGTTATACCGGGTCATCAGGTCATGGGCGACCTTATGGAGTTCTGCAAACCGCTTTCTCAACTCTGTCCGCTCTTCTACAGGGTTTGACTCAAGCTGGGAAAGCGCGGATAACAGGGACTGCTCAATAGCACTGACCTCCTGTTCCCAGGTGTCTTTTTCAGTATTTTCCTTGCTTTCTGAGCCTGAATCGGGAACCAGGGCCGCATTTAACTGGCTTTTTAACTTTCGATCTTCCGTCCGCTCAGGTAACCCTTCCTGAAGGTCATTGCCCGGATCCCTGGGATTACCGGCTTCACCTCTCTCCTGGCAGTGGCTGTCTTGTGGGGTCTGTCCTGAAGCCATGAATGGTGCATCCTTTGCTTTTACTGTCCTGCTGAAACCGGCGATGGCTCTTCTTTCAGCCTTTACCAGGAAAGCCCGTGAAAGTACCTGAGTGGTCAGCTGCCAACGGATCAAGGTGTTGAGAGCAGTTGTTGAACTACACCAGGATCTGCCAGTGTTGAGGTATCCCCCAGCTCGGTCTCCCCATTTGCGATCTTTCGCAAAATTCGCCGCATTATTTTCCCTGACCTTGTTTTCGGCAGAGATGCGGCCCACTGGATAGCCTCTGGTCGGGCAAAAGCGCCTAATTCCTGGCAGACCAGTCGGGATAATTCATGGTTGAGTGTTTCTGAAGGGCGGTAGCCACTGATCGGAGTGACAAACGCATGGATAGCTGCTCCTTTGATGGGGTGTTCCACCGCGACAACGGCAGCCTCGGCAATGGCTTCATGGAGCACCAGGGCGCTCTCTATCTCTGCGGTACCTATGCGGTGGCCGGAGATGTTCATAACATCATCCACCCGGCCGGTAATCCGGAAATAGCCCTCTTGGTCCCGGCAGGCACCATCCCCGGTGAAATAGTAGCCGGGAAAGGGGGTGAAGTAAGTATCCAGCAGTCTCTGATGATTACCCAGGATCGTTCGAAGCTGGCCAGGCCAGGAGCCTTTGAGCGCCAGGTTACCTTCTCCGGGACCCTCAATTTCATTACCCTGATCATCCAGTAACACCGGCTTTATTCCTGGAAATGGCAAGGCGACCGATCCGGGTTTCAGGGGGGTGACCCCGGGCAGGGGGGCGATCATGGCACCACCGGTTTCCGTTTGCCACCAGGTGTCGATAATGGGGCAGCGACCCTTGCCGACCCTCTGATGATACCAGCGCCAGGCTTCAGGGTTGAGAGGTTCGCCGACACTGCCCAGTAGGCGGAGACTGTCCCGGGAGGTGTCTTTCAGGGCATCCGGGCCTCTGGCCATCAGAGCCCTGAGGGTGGTGGGGGCGGTGTAGAAAATACTGACCTGATAGCGGTCAACGACCTCCCAGGCCCGGGCAGCGTCCGGCCAGAAGGGAGTGCCTGCGAAAAGCACGCTGGTAGCACCGTTGGCAAGGGGGCCATAAACAATGTAGGAGTGGCCCGTGATCCATCCCACGTCGGCAGCACACCAGTAAACGTCATCCGGGTGGTAGTCAAACAGGTAATGGTGAGTCATGGCGCTTTGCAGCAGATAGCCGGCCGTAGAGTGAACGATGCCTTTTGGTTTGCCAGTGGACCCGGAGGTATAAAGGACAAACAAAGGATCCTCAGAGTCCATGGTTTCCGGGTTGCAGGTGCTGGCCTGGCTACCGGTCAGAGCCCGATAGTCGATGTCCCTGCCATTCTCCCAGTTTGAGGGAGTGGTGGGAGTCTGGCCACTCTGTACCACAAGGACCGTCGTGACATTGGGACAATCTTTCAGAGCGGTATCCGCGTTCTGTTTGAGGCAGATCTGCTTGCCTCCCCGGAGACTCTGGTCGGCCGTAATGAGAGTGCGACAGCTGGCGTCTAATAGTCGACTGCGCAGGGATTGGGGGGAAAAACCGGCAAACACCACTGAGTGGATGGCTCCAATCCGGGCACAGGCAAGCATGGCATAGATTGCCTCCGGAATCATGGGGAGATAAATGCAGACTCTATCCCCTTTTTTTACACCTCTTGACTTCAGTCCGTTGGCCAGCCTGCAGACTTCGTCGTGCAGGGTCTGATAAGTGATTACCTTTTGCTGGTCCGGGGTGTCTCCCTCCCAGAAAAAGGCGACTTTGTCTGCTTTGTCGGGAAGGTGCCGGTCAATACAGTTGTAGCTGGCATTGAGTTTGCCGCCCTTGAACCAACTGACCTTCCCCTTGGCAAAGTCACCTTCATAAAGGGTTTCCCAACTTTGAAACCAGTCAATGAACTTATTGGCCTTGTATGTCCAGAAGGCGTCCGGGTTATGCTTTGTTTCTTCTATGGCCTCCCAATATTTTCCGGGTGTCATCCAGGGTGTGTGGAAATGGTCAGGAACCGGATAGCTTTCTTCTGTGGACAACTCTGAAGGGGAAGGCATAAAACAGGACCTGCTGTGACGGGTTCAGCCGGTCAGTATAGATGCTTGCCTGGAAAGAAGTGTTAACAATGCCGGCATGAATTGTTAGTTCATGCCGGGTTGTGCGCAGTTGAAGCTGGAGGGTTAAGCGCGGTTAAGCGCTACTTTTCTCAGATTTTCTTTTTCCTCATCACTGAGAAAGGCAATGGTCAGGCCATTCTCCTGAGCCTGTCGCATATCATCCTGGCTCAGGCCCGCTGCTGGAGCCGCCACCTCATACTCATAGGGCAGCTCAATGCCCTCTACAGCAGGGTCGTCCGTATTGATGGTGGCTAGAACCCCGTGATCCAGAAACTGTTTGAGAGGATGGCTTTCAATATTTGGAAAGGTACTGGTCTGGACGTTGGAGGTGAGACAGGATTCAATACCAACCCGATGCTCTGCCAGGTAATCCATCAGTTTCGGGTCATGAATGGCTTTGACTCCATGGCCGATCCGGGTAGCCCCAAGCTCTTTAATGGCCTGCCACATGCTTTCAGGCCCGGCGGCTTCCCCGGCGTGGACAGTGATGTTCAGGCCTGCTTCCCGAACCTGCCTGAAGTGTTCCACAAACAGCTCGCCGGGCTTGCCCAGTTCGTCGCCCGCCAGGTCGATGGCAACCAGCTGGTCTTTGAAGGCCAGGCAGGCATCCAGTTCTTTCTGACAGGCTTCCTGGCCAAAGGTACGGCTGAGAATACCGATCAGGTTGGTTTTGACACCAAAGTCACGGCTACCGGCTTGAACCCCATCGATCACCGCTTCCACCACGCCTTGTGGATCCAGGTTATGGGTCATGGCCATATACCATGGGCTGAAGCGCAGCTCGGCGTAATCGATTTTTGCGTTCAGGGCATCTTCGACATTTTCATAAGCGACCCTGCGGCAGGCGTCATAATCTGCCAGCACTTTAACCCCCCAGTCCAGTTTGCTCAGAAAACTGACCAGGTCGGGTTCCTGGCTTGTGACCTGAACGTGAGGGATCAGTGATTCAAGGTCGCTGGCGGGAAGATCCAGGTTGTGCTTCCGGCCCAGCGCCAGAATCGTGGCCGGACGGATGTTACCATCCAGATGACGGTGGATATCGGTAAGGGGTAAGGTCTGAGTGATCATTGTGATGCCTGACGATTTGTTATTGAGCCAGTGACTGCCGGTGTGGCTTTTATCACAGAGAGTGGCTGCTGGCTGAGTATTATATGCCTGCTTTTATGCCTGGGTAAGGGGGAGGGAGATGGCTGAAATGGACAATGGCACCATGACGGTGCCATTGTGAGCGGAAATCAGTGATTAAACTGCTTAAACCGCTTGATCAGACCATTGGTAGAACTGTCTTGATCCGTGGTTTCTTCTTTCGAGCGGATTTTCTCAATCAGCCGGTCACCGAGCACTTTGCCCAGTTCAACACCCCACTGGTCAAAGGAGTTCACCTGCCAGAGTACACCCTGTACAAACACTTTCTGTTCATACATGGCAATCAGGGCACCGGTGGTTTCCGGAGTGATTTTCTCAGGAACGATCATGCTATTGGGGCGATTGCCTGGAATCACCTTGTGAGGTGCCAGTCTTTCCACTTCTTCCGGTGCCATGCCGGAGGCGGCCAGTTCATCCCGGACTTCTTCCAGGGTTTTGCCCTGCATCATGGCCTGGCTCTGGGCCAGGGCGTTGGTGAACAGCCAGGGGTGTTGCTCGCCAATGGGGTTGTGGGTGGTGGCTGGAGCAATAAAGTCCACGGGAATCAGGCGGGTGCCTTGGTGCAGTAACTGGTGGTAAGCGTGCTGATCGTTGGTGCCAGTGCCACCCCAGATGACAGAGCCGGTGTCATAGGGCACTGTGCTGCCATCCTCACGGGTACGCTTGCCGTTACTTTCCATATCCACCTGCTGCAGATGGCCGGGCAAGTCTCTCAGGAAATAGTCATAAGAAATCACGGCCTGGGATTCGGCACCCATGTAGTTTTGATACCAGATGCCCAGCAGCCCGGTAATCACCGGCATGTTTTGCGCCAGGGGGGCGTTGCGGAAGTGCTGGTCCATGGCTTCGGCGCCTTTCAGCAGGCGTTCAAAGTTGTCGTAACCTACCACCATGGAGATTAACAGGCCAATGCTGGACCAGAGGGAATAACGGCCACCGACCCAGTCCCACAGGGGCAGGGTGTTTTCCTGGGCAATGCCAAACTGGTCAATGGCGTTCAGGTTGGTGGAGATGGCCACAAAGTGCTTGCGGATATCCTGCTCGGCACAGCCCTGTTCGATCATCCAGGCTCTAGCCGCCTGGGCATTCTGCAGGGTTTCCAGGGTGCCAAAGGATTTGGAGGCAACAATAAACAGAGTGGTTTCCGGATCTACACGACGCAGGACTTCTGACAGCTCGTTCGGGTCAATATTGGCAACAAAATGGTGCTCAAGACCTTTGACGTGATAGGGCGTCATGGCGTTGATGGTGGTTTTCAGGCCCAGGTAGGAACCACCGATGCCGATATTGACGATCTGTTTGATGGTTTTACCGGTATGGCCTTTCCATTCCCCAGAGTGCACTTTTTCGGTCAGGGCTTTCATGCGCTCCCGGGTTTCCCGGATCATGGGCATAATATCTTTGCCGTCGACGATCACCGGTGTATCACCAAAATGGCGCAGCGCTGTGTGAAGAACGGCTCGCTTTTCGGTGTAGTTGATTTTTTCACCGGAGAACATCGCCTCACGGGCCTGATTCAGGCCGGCCTGTTCCGCAAGCTTGACCAGGGCATTCATCACGTCGTCGTTGATGCGGTGCTTGGAGTAATCCAGAAACAGGCCAGCGGCTTCCAGGCTGTAGCGGTCAAAACGGTTGGAGTCTTCGGCGAACAGGTCACGCAGATGGGTGTCTGCCAGTTGCTGGTTCAGTTCAACCAGGTCTTTGGATGCAGGCAGGTGATCCAGAACAGTTGGGTTGCTCACTGTCTTGCCTCGTTATGGGAGTTGAAGGGAAGGGTGGATAAGCGAGGAGGGAAATATACCCCAGTTATCCGGACCCTGAAAGTGGCTTGTTCCGGCGGCTTCAGGTCTCATCATGAGCGTGTTGTTGATTGTTGGCTTTATTTGTTACCAGTTGGCAGAAATAGCTGACTTCCTGTTCAAATTGAGTCAGGGCCAGGGTTTCCAGGGAAATGGTTTCAAAATCCGGGTTGATGGTTTGCTCTATTTCATTTTTTGAAAAGCTCCCCCGGAATTCTTTGCATCTATATCTATTCTGTGGGAAAGGTAGTTGCGCTGTATGTTCATATACGAACCAGCGGAGGAATGCATGCCATTTTGAGCTCAGCCATTGGGAAAAAATAGAATCATCGTTTGTTTGCTCAATACTTAGATACTGTTTTGCAACTTGGGCTATCTGGTTATAGGTATCGGGTATATAAGAGTGTGATGTGATGAATAAAATTGGGAAGGGGCGTGCTTTTGGTGCTTGCCTTCCAGTTTCCTGATACTGAATTCCCTGAAGATCGCCAGTGAATAAGTTCTTTAGAACGCGATTGGTTAAAATACAGGAGTCTCTTCGTTTTGGGGTGATGATAACAAATGGTTCAGTGTGTTTTTGATCTCTTTT
This sequence comes from Endozoicomonas sp. Z74, assembly GCF_057680865.1. NCBI lineage: Bacteria > Pseudomonadati > Pseudomonadota > Gammaproteobacteria > Oceanospirillales > Endozoicomonadaceae > Endozoicomonas > Endozoicomonas sp. Z74. The sequence continues at coordinate 2,392 of NZ_JBLYZI010000141.1, read as the reverse complement.
TTTTTCGTTTTTTAGAGGATATCCGCAGTTTTTGGCAGTAACCAGGTTTCTTTCATAAACTGCCTTTTTCCACAAAATTTGAAACCCCGTTGTTTCCGGCAACAGAAAGTGATGCTCTACCTCGGAACTCACCTCTTCTTCAGCGTTTCGTTGGAAATGAACCACCTGGATAGGAAAAGAGTGAGATTCTTCATCATTTTTCTGGGCTTCGGTGGGAGCGGACGAAAGTAGTCCAGTTATGAAAAGAGCAATAGAGTGAGGTTTAGACAGCATGAAAAGGCAGCCTGTGGTTTTCTGACTTGGGATGCCCGGCTTAAACAGATGATCACCGGGTTCCAGTAGTTGCGGAACCCGGGATTGCCCCTAACTATCGATCGAAGTAGAGATTATCGATCAGACGGGCCTTGCCAAGGTAGCCTGCCGCAAGAATGACCAGTGAGGGCTCATCGTGGGTTGCCGGGAGCAGGGTTTGTGGATTACAGATATTAAAGTAGTCCGGTTTGAAACCCGCCTGGGCCATTTTTGCAAAAGCATCACGACGCAGCAGGTCCAGGTCGGTTTCTCCTGCCTGGATGGCCTTCCTGGTTTCGCACAGGCACTGGTGCAATTTTGGTGCTATGTCTTCCCGCTCTTCCCGGGTAAGGTAGCCATTGCGTGAACTCATGGCCAGGCCGGTGGATTCTCTGGCAATAGGAGCTCCCAGAATCTCTACAGGCATGCACATATCCCTGACCATTTTGCGGATAATGGTCAGTTGCTGGAAATCTTTTTCACCGAAGACAGCAACATCAGGACGGACAATATTGAACAGTTTGGTGACCACGGTAGCGATCCCGCGGAAAAAACCGGGGCGGGTTTTGCCACAGTGCATACCGTCGAGGATATCCACGCTGACATGGGCATGGTTTTCACTGCCTTCAGGGTAGATTTCACGGGTGCTGGCAGCATAGAGAAGATCCACGCCATGTTCGTTCAGAAGTTGCTGGTCCTGCTCCATGGTTCTCGGGTAGGAGTCGTAATCTTCATTAGGGCCAAACTGCAATGGGTTGACGTAAATACTGACCACCACAAAGTCGCAGTTCTGTTTGGCTTTTTCCACCAGAGTCAGGTGGCCCCCATGGAGATTGCCCATGGTGGGTACAAAGCCGATACGCAGCCCTTCAGAGCGCCTGGCTCCGACAATATCCTGGACTTCAGCAATGGAGTGGACAACTTTCATTTCAGAACTCATTATTCAAATCCATGTTCCTGGGCAGGGAAGGCACCGTTTTTCACTTCTTCCACATAGTGGGCAATGGCTTCCTGAGCGGAGCCTGATCCTGTCATGTAGTCTTTAACAAATCTTGGTTTACGCCCTGCCGTCATATTCAACATGTCGTAAATAACCAGAACCTGGCCGTCGGTGTCGGGCCCGGCACCAATACCAATGACGGGGATCTGAACGGCCAGTGTGATCTCCCGGGCCAGTGAAGAGGGGACGCACTCCAGAACCAGAATCGCAGCCCCGGCTTTTTCCAGCTCAATGGCGGCGGCAATCATGGCATTGGCCCTTTCCTGATCACGGCCCTGAACCTTATAACCTCCAAGAACATGCACCGATTGCGGTGTCAGCCCAAGGTGCACACAGGAGGGAATCCCCTGTTCCCGAAGGCGGCTGACAATGGGGCAGAGCCAGGTTTCCCCCTCCAGTTTGACCACTTCTGCACCCGCCTGCATCAATCGAGTGGCGTTGGTCAGGGCTTGTTGTTCGTTGGTGTAGGAAGCAAAGGGCAGGTCTGCCATCAACAGGGCGTTCCCGGCCGAGTTGCTGACGCAACGGGTGTGATAACACATGTCGTCTACGGTAACGGGCACTGTGCTGGATTGTCCCTGGCAGACATTGCCCAGGGAGTCTCCCACCAGAATCACTTCAACTCCCTGGCTGCTGACCAGGTGGGCCATTGTGGAGTCATAAGCAGTGAGGCTGGTGAATTTCTCACCCGCTTTTTTCATCTCGGACAGGACATTAAGGGTGACTTTAGCCATGGTAAAGACCTTGATCAATTGCTGGCGAGGATTATACGAAAAGTGGGGAGGGTTGTCAGTCCGGTGGTTGCGAATAGCCGCTATGAATTTGTTTTTCGAGATGACCTGATAATTGCTTTATTTATTGGGTATTCAGTAGAAAAAGAGGGGAGGTGGTATAAATTTGTATGGCTTGAGTTTTCTTTATTATATGGGTGGATGACAGGATTTTTGGTCGAGTGTGCTTTTGCTGTTTGCTAAGGAAGGTGCGAACAACCCCAGCTATTTGATAAATTCATCTTTTGGGATCGCAAAAGCAGCCTAGCCCCTGCAATTTTTGGTGGATAATCCACCAAAAACTTACTTGAAAGTGGCAGGGTTTAACCAC
>NZ_JBLYZI010000140.1:0-11214 GCF_057680865.1 Endozoicomonas sp. Z74 | reverse complement strand
CAACAAAATACCTGTCTCGTTACCTCGGGTGGAAAAGGTTTCTTAAAACTCAACTCTTCTCAGAGGAGGCTTTTTTAGATCAAGTTTCTATACATTGGGTAGAGCAACACTTAATTTGAACAGCGCCTAACTCAATCATTTACAGATGTTTTTAAATCTGGGTGGCATATTGCAAAAATATCAGTTTCTGGCTTGGGAGGTTATATTCCATTTCTTGTTAGTGATGATGAGCTTGATAAACTCGAGGCCAAGTTTTTGATTGGGTACCATAGTTTAAATTCCTACCAGAGGGATAAAATTGCACAGGTGATTTTTAGCATGAGAAACGGAGGAGGAACGCAAGGGATGCAAGGAACGAAGGGGATTAGTTACCTTGATGATGCGCTTAATCGTCCCATGCCAGGGAGTTATAAGCTTCCTGTTTTTGATCAGGCAGGTTTGAAAGAATTGCTTTTGGGATACGACGAAAATATACAAAATGAATTGGTTGAAACAGTTTATCGCTATGTCAATGCCAACTCAAAAGAGCTGACTTCAAGGTCAACAAAATCGACCCTTTTTTTATTGGGGCCTGGTGGTACAGGAAAATCTCGGCTAGCAAGAAAACTTGCAGAATCCATGGGGCTTCCTTACTGTGCTCAGCCTCTCGGGTCTCAACATTCTGAGGCACTTCGTGACGATAAGGGAGTGCTCGGACTCATTTCTAAATGTATGAAAACTCATGGTATCACTAATCCCGTTATTATTTTTGATGATGCTGACAGGGTTTTCAATACAGGAAATGTGAATATGTTGACTCAGGCTCTGGAGCTAACAGAACAGGATACGGGAACTTTTAGAAGTGAATACCTGGAAGGAGATCAAGATATTTCAAGAGTGTTCTTTATTTTTACTGGAAATGCTCGGTTTGATATCCCTGGTCAGGATATGACCCAGCTTCGAGAGCGTATTCAAGAAGTTGAAATAGGTGGGTTCAGGGCAGGATTTAAACGGAGTTTTTTGCTTGGACGTTACCTTCCTTCCCTTCTTCAGGAAGAAGAAATCTTGCCATACTGGTTAACAGATGAAATAAGGCATGACGTGGAGCAGATAATTAAACAGGATGAAAACCCGGGAATGCGTCAGGTTAAGTCAGTTATTGATCGGTACATTAACTCCCGGTTGCTGAAGTATCGTGGGCGTCCGGAAAACCCTGAAGGCCCTTATTGCTTAAGGGGGGGGCGCTGTCCCACATACAACTGGTGGGATATGAGAGTCTTTACCAAATAAATAAAATATATCCTTTGTTAGCACTATGAAACCGTACCAACTTGGAAAGTGTATATTTATAGGTCTGGGGTTTGGCGAGGTTTATATCCAGAAACCGCTTTCTGTTTCTGGCCGCACCCTTTCTGTTTCATGTTTTGCACAAGTTCAAAACATGAAACAGAAAGGTGCATTTTCAAACGCGTTGAGGTTTAAATTTGTGTATCTCCATATTCCTGGAAAACCAAACCAGGTATGAGTTCGAAAGGTTATTTGGGCTGTGAACCTGATTTCTTGAGGAGGTATCAGGTTGACTTTTCTGTACTCAGGAGCAGATAGAGCACAGGCACCACCACCAGTGTCAACAGGGTCGAGGCCATCAAACCGCCGATAATCGCCCAGCCCATGGGTGACCACATCACCGAGTTGGACAGGGTCAGGGGCAGCAGGCCACCAATGGTGGTCAGGGTGGTCAATAAAATCGGCAGCAGGCGGGTTTGCCCCGACTCAATAATGGCTTCCTTCAGGCTTTTGCCCTCTCTACGCAGCAGGTTGGCATAGTCCACCAGGATAATCGAGTTGTTGACCACAATGCCCACCAGGGACGTCAGGCCGATAAAGGCAGTGAATGAAAAGGTGTATCCCGCCAGCCAGAGCGCCAGAACCATACCGGTCACCGCAAAGGGGATCGCGGCAAAAATAACGGCAGGCTGGGTGAATGAATTAAACTGCAGCACCAGAACGGCGAAGATGCCAAGCAGGGCGATCAGCAGTACTTTGGTCATCCCGGCGAAAGACTCTTTTCTCTGTTCCTGCTCGCCTCCCACCTGATAAGTGACCCCTTCAGGCCAGGGGTATTGATCCAGTTTTTCAATAATGGCGTTGGTCACCGGATCTGCCTGGTAACCGGTCTGAAGGTCTGCAGTAATGCGGGCCATCCGTTCGGTCATATGATGCTGGAAGCGAGGCAGGGCACTTTTCAGCTCCAGGGATACCAGTTGTTTGATGGGAATCAGCTGATCGCTCATGGATTTCACCATCATGTAATCAAAGTCTTCTATTCTGGGCCGCCGCTCTTCGTTCAGGGAGGTCTGACCCTGGTAACGAACCAGAATGGGGTAGTCTTCACCACTCTCATCCCGGAACTGGCTGACCGTGGTGCCGACCAGGCTGGCGCGGACCACTTCATCAATGGCCTGGATGGAAACGCCGGTCATGGCGGCTTTTTCCCGGTTAATATGGATGTGCAGATCCACCTTGGGTTTATCCAGTGGGTTGTCCACATTAACGGTTCCCGGTGTACTGGCCATTACTTTCTCCACCTCCCGGGAGGCGACCAGAACCTGATTAAGATCATCGCCTACCACCCGGATGGATACCGGGGCCTCATAGGGAGGCCCCTGAAGTAACTCCTTGACGGTAATCCGTGCCCCGGGAATTTGGGCAAATTGCTGTCTCAGCTGATCCACAAATGGTTCCACCTGACTGAGCTTCCCTGTGTGGAGTCGCACAACCAGCTGGGCATAATTAGGCACCTGTCGTTTGGGGAATATGTTGTAGTAAATCCGTGGGTTGTCTTTTCCCACATTGGTGCTGATGGAGCGAACAAGCGGGTATTCTTTGATCAGCTGTTCGGTTCGGATAGCCATGGCCCGGGTCTGATCAAAACCGGCCCCTTCTGGCAGTTCAATGTTGACCAGAATCATGGGCTTTTCCGCTTTGGGGAAGAGGCTGACTCCCAGCTGGCCAGCAAGTGCAATGGAGCCCGCCAGAATCAGCAGGGCAATAATGATGACTCTCCAGGGATGGATTAAGGCAGACATCAAAAGGGAACGGTAGGGGCCTGAGGCAAAGTGATGCACCTTTTTCAGCAGAAACGGCGGATGGTTTGCCGAGATTGCAGCGCTCTTTTGCCCCAGGAAAAAACTGGCCAGCAGAGGCGTCAAGGTCAGGGCAATCAATAGTGACGCAATCAGCGTAAGAATCACGGTCACTGGCATTGAGCGCAGAAAGGTGCCCGCTCCAGTCTGAAGCCCGAGAATCGGGACAAACGCAAGAACGGTGGTTAAGGTACCACTGGCCACAGCCCACCCCACCTGACTGGCCCCTTTGGCAGCCGCTTCTCTGGGAGAGTAACCCTGGCGCAGAAACCGGCCGACATTTTCAGTCACGACAATGGCGTTATCCACCAGCAGTCCAAGGGCAATTACCAGCCCGGCGATGGACATCTGCTGCAGGCCATAACCGGCCAGGTCCAGCCAGGCCAGGCCAATCAGCACCGAAATGGGAATGGCCAGAGTGATGACGATGGCAGAGCGGGCACCCAGTAGCAACAGAGTCATTAATCCAACCAGAACCAGCCCCTGCAACAGGCTGTTAAAGAATTCAGTGACTCGCTCATTGACCGACTCGGTCTGGTCGTGGGCAAGGGCTGTTTCAACGCCTTCGGGCAAGGTGTTCTGGAAGCGCTCAAGTTCCGCTTTGATGCTTTTCATGACTTCAAAAATATTGCTTCCTTCCCTTTGTACCACGCTGATAAAAACGGCTTTCCGGTCGTTATAGCGGGCTTCGTGGGTGGGCAGGGCATCACCGAAACCCACCTGGGCAATATTTTCTACATAGATGATGTTTCCGGGGCTGGAGTGAACCGCGGTTCTGTTGATCTGCTCAATAGAGCGGAAGTCCCCACTGGTCCGGACCGTAAAGCGGCGCTTTCCGGCCAGGGTATGGCCTCCTGGCAGGTTGGTACCGGAAAGCCTGATCGCCTGGATCAGGTCTTCCATGGCAATGCCAAGCCCTTTCATTTTGGCCAGATCTGCGTCGATATGGAGCTGCTGCTCTGGCAGGGCATCCACGGTGGCCCTTTTGACTCCAGGTAGCCGTTCAAACCTTTTTTCCAGTTTGTCCGACAGCTTTTTCAGGGTCAGATAGTTCTGCTGGTCTGAGATCAGGGCAACCTGGAGAATATTGACATCCACCGGGGAGATTTTATCAACCGCCAGAACCGCAATGTCATCGGGCAGGGTATCCCGTATTCGGGCGATCTCTGATAGAACATCGTCGTATTTATCCTGGGGGTCGGTGCCGTATAAAAACTCCACCTGGATCACTGCCAGTCCGTCTTCAATATTGGATTTCAAAACTTTGATATCGTCCAGCTCATTAATGGCCTCTTCAATGGGGTCCACAATCAGCTTTTCCATATCCATTGGACTGGTTCCCGGATACACCACCCTGATCATGGTGGCGGGAAATTCGAACTGAGGATCCTCTGAGCGGGGCATTGAGGTCAGGGATACCATGCCCAGGGCAACCAGCAGAAGAATAACAATCAGGGTGAATCGGTGGTTGTGAATGGCAATGGCTGGCAGTTTCATGGTGCAACGGCTCCCTTGACCACTTTGACTTGTTCGCCATTACGCAACAGGCCACTGCCGGTGGTAATGACCAGGTCACCGGGTTGTAGGTCGCTGCGAATGGCGGCCATCCCCCCTTCCATGAACTCAAGCTCAACCTGTCTGGCTTCAGCTCTTTGTCCGGTAGTATCCAGCACCAGAACTTTGGCTTTCTGTCGTTCATTGGCCGTTTGGTGGTCGCTGGCAATGCCGATCACTGCTTCAATGGGGACCAGTGCCAGCCTGTTAACCGACTTTGGGTGTATTTCGATCTGGCCAATAAAGCCCGAACGGAGCCGGTCGGTGGACGCTGGCAGCGTTATCTCAATTTCAAAGGTGCCCGTTTCCTGCCGGGCAAGGGGCGTCATCTGTGTGACCTGGCCGGTAAATGTCTCCCCGGGCAAGGCATCAAACCGCACTGTGGCGGGGTCTTCCAGTGAAAGCCTGACAAAATCTTCATCGGTAATCCCGGCCCGGATAACCCAGCCCTGACTTTCGTCCGCAAGCACCATAACCGGCTGGTAGGCCGTCACCAGTTCATTTTTTTCAACCATTCGATCCAGTACCAGGCCATCGGCAGACGCTTTGATGCTGGAGTAGGTCCGGTTAAACCGGGCAATGCGTAATTTGCTTTCTGCCACGGCCAGGTCGGTCTCAGAGGATTGCAGTTTATCCAGGGATAGAACGTTACTGTCGTGCAGTTGTTGATAACGTTTGAGATTTTTTCGGGCAAGAGACACCCGGGCACTGGCTTCGTCAACCTGGGCATTGATTTCATCCAGAGCCAGGCTGGCCAGGAGCTCACCCTTTTTGACGGTGTCCCCCGCTTCCACCTGAAGCTGGTCAACAGGGCCTGCGGTTTTGAAGGAAAGCGTTTGCTGGGATTTGTAGGCCAGAATGCCACTGGTATTGATACTCCTGGCATACTGCTGATAGTGAACCGGGTGAACTTCCACCGGCAGGGGGGGCTTTCCTTCTGCAAAAGCTCTGGAAATGATCAGCATGAAAAAAGCTGCAGTGAAGAGTGTCTGCTTGATGGCAATCATTTTGGCAGCCCCGTGCTGAGAGAGTGGTTGTTGTTATGGTCAGGGAATATCCTACGGAAATAATGTGTTCACTGTCAACAATGTTGACGTATATAACATGATGGTTCACGATGGGGGTGACTTGCAGCCACATTGAAATGACAGCCTGGGCCTGCGCATTTTTACCTCAAAAGACAGTGTTTGATTATGACGCCCTATCACCATGGCAACCTTCGTGAAACCCTGCTGGCGGAAGCCCGCAGGCAGTTAATCGAACAGGGACCGGAAACGCTCAGCCTCAGGGCACTGGCGCGATCTGCAGGGGTTTCCCAGACGGCGCCCTATCGCCATTTCCCGGATAAAAAAGCCTTGCTGGTGGCCCTGGCTACCCAGGGGTTTGACGAATTCAGCGAGAAGCTGGCATCGGCTGTTGCTGTCAGCCCTGCTAGCGGGGGGGAAGAGCCACTGGTTGAGCTGGCGCTGGCTTACATTGACTTCGCCAGGAAAAACCCGGATCTGTATAAGCTCATGTTTGGCCCGATCCTCACCGAGAAAGATCAATATCCAGAGCTGAAAATGGCCGGTATGGCCGGTATATCTCACTTGCGAAGTGCTCTTGCAGATTCCCTGTCAATGATGCCGGATGGAGACAAAGGCTGCTCAGAAGAGCAGCTCTGGAACGCAACGCTCAGCTGCTGGTCTCTGGTGCATGGCCTGGCCAGCCTCTACCTCGCAGGGCTGGATATGGACTGTCCAGAGACCGGTACCCGGTTCGATCTGAGGGAGGGGATCCGGATGATGTCTGTGGGGTTAACCGCCAAATTGAGCTGATCCCTAGAGTCCCAGGGTTTTCAGCCGAAATGCAAGTAGGTGCGGATGGCTGGAAGGGCTTATGGCGTTCAAGGTACACATCAATTTTCGGGTGACATTCATCCGGCTTTGTCTGAAGGGTATTCTGGGGGTTATTTCAGGTGGGCTTCTGGTTGGCCTGCAAGGCTGTCGACCCCATGAGCCTGAACCAAAAGTTTACGAAGGTTATCAAAAGGGCGAAGAGCTGCCGGGGGGCGCTGCATCGGTGTCGGTGTCCGGGTTTAACTCATTTGCCCTGCCTTCGGCCAATATGCCGGTCAACCGTCGAATGGACTTTCATCTGGGGAACAGCCTGTTCCGGGAGCCTTGGGAACCGGCTCCCGGAGAGAATGACAGTCGTGATGGCCTGGGCCCTCTGTTCAATACCAATACCTGTGAAAGCTGCCATATACGTGACGGGCGTGGGCATGCCCCGGAAGATGGTCAGTTGAACCAGGCATCCCTCTTGGTTCGCCTGAGCGTACCGGCAAAAACGGCCGACGACAGGCAGCGTCTTGAAAAAGAAGGAGTGATTCCAGAACCGTTTTATGGTGGGCAGCTCCAGGACTTTGCGGTTTCGGGGCTCAGGCCGGAAGGGAAAGTTCGGGTGAGTTATTCCTATGCAACGGTTCAGTTTGACGATGGCACCGCGGTGGAATTGAGAAAGCCGGTGTTCACCGTTGAGGATCTGGGTTATGGCCCTATGGCTGAGGGAGTGATGATGTCAGCCCGGATTACCCCCTCCATGATCGGCATCGGTTTACTGGAAGCCATTCCGGAGTCGGCTCTGCTGGCCAATGAAGACCCCGATGATCATGATCGGGACGGTATTTCGGGAAGGGCCAACCGGGTCTGGGATATTCAGAAGCATCGAACCGCCCTTGGTCGGTTTGGCTGGAAAGCCGGGGCACCGACATTAAGGCAGCAAAGTGCTGGGGCTTTCAATGGTGATCTGGGAATTACTTCCAGCCTGTTTCCCCGGGATCCCTGTACCCCACTCCAGAAAGAGTGTCTTGAAAAAACCGTTGACCGACATCCGGAGGTATCGGACAAGGCGCTTGATAAAGTGGTGTTTTACAGCCGGAATCTTGGGGTGCCCACTCGAAATGACGCCAGGGAAAAGCCGGTGCTCAGGGGCAAAAAGGTATTTTATGAGGTGGGCTGTCAGGGATGTCATACTCCCAGCTTCCGGACCGCATCCATGGACAGTCAGTCGGAGACGGCCATGACGGTGATTGAGCGGGAGCAGGCCGATCAGTTGATCTGGCCTTACAGCGACTTTCTTTTACACGATATGGGGGAAGGCCTCGCGGATCACCGCCCGGAGTTTCTGGCCAGTGGCCGGGAATGGAGAACCCCTGCGCTCTGGGGAATCGGGCACAGCAAGAGCGTCAACAAAAAAGCGGGATTTCTCCATGATGGAAGGGCCCGTACTCTGATGGAGGCTATCCTCTGGCACGGGGGGGAGGCCCAGGGTTCCAGAGATCAGGTTCTGAAGCTTAAGGAAAAGCAGCGCCGGGATCTGCTGACGTTTATCGAGTCTTTATAGCAGGGCAATACAGCGGTGGACCAGCAACCGTTTGATCAGCGAGCGCCCGCTTTCTCTGCCTGGTCGATTTTCTCTCTGACGGCCATCAGCAACTGTTGAAAACCGGCATCGTATTGTCGGATTCCTTCACTGAACTCCGGCATCAACGCTTTCAGGGATAAACCGGTGTTTTCCGGGAGCGTTTCTGGTACCAGGCTCTCCAGATGGTGCAGCCGGACTTCGGCCTGGTGGATAAAGGACATTAATCTTTCGTATTCAACACCGTGATTGAACAGGTCGGGCTTTCTTCCGGAACGGGACAGGGCCAGTTGGTCAAACACCTGTTGCAGCTTCATATCGTGGTTGGTCAAAGCATCATTGATGTGCTGAAGGCCTGCCATATAAGCCGAAGCGCTGGCTTTACCTACCGGAGCGACAGGGGCGGATTGAACCGACTTGCTGGCCTCTGTGGCGGCGACTTCAGGTTGCTTTCCCATGGCGGAATCGGGGCGGAAAGGGTTAATGGCGGCAATTTGTCCAAGCAGTTCGTGAACGACACCGTAGTTCATCTGGAGCATTTCCTCCATATGACTGCGGGCTTCAGTAAAATTGACTTCGACCTTTTGCTCTGCAACTTCCTGGGTAGAAGGGGCTAATTCGGGATCCTGGAGCGGGTTGGGTTTGACAGGGCGGTTATTGATCTCTTCCGGTGACATGGGAACCTCCTTTTTCTACTGATAAAGAAAGCGTAGTTGATCCTTGATAGAGAGCAGCTATTGACTTGATTTTATTATTTAAATTCATTGAATGATAATGATTCTCATATAATACCCCCAAGCATTCAACTCACAGGGAGTAAAACCATGGCCAAAACCGCTTCTTTTGCTGCAGTCCACTTCTGCGTTGCCTTTACCGTAGGCTTTGTGATGACGGGCGATCTTTGGGTTGGTGGGGCGCTGGCCCTGGTTGAACCAGCGGTAAATACAGTGGCTTTTCACTTTCATGAAAAGATATGGAGTCGCCTGAAAGGGGGGCATTTCAGCCCAGCAGGCATTAGCGCGTAGGGAGGCTGGCGATGGCGCCCTTGTTTAGTCCCTCAAAAGCAATGACTTCAATTTCCCTGTTCTGGCCCTTTTTCCGGGAAAGTTCAGCCGCCATATGTTCTGCCAGCAGTTCTACCGTTGTGTCGGTATCCATCAGATAGCAGTCGGAGCTGGGGATTTTTAGCTCGAAATACCCTTGTCCTGAGGTGTAGTTGAAACAGCAGTATTCTGTCTGGCCAACATGAAAGGTTTCCTTCAGGTCTTCCCGGGTGGCGATATAGATATCCCTCCACCGTTTTGACCAGAAAGCCTCCAGCGCCTGATCCCGCTGCTGGTCGACAAACACCCTTATTTGGGAACGGTGCCCGTGGGCGATGCGCTGGCAGTCCCCCAGATGCTTTTTCAGACCGTGGCTGTAATGGTAATAGGCACCACCAATTTCTTCCGGGTAGAGATGAAGGCTGACCCCTTTCACATTGTCTGGCAGTTCTTTCAACAGCTCTGTTTCCAGTATGGGCTTGAGGGTTTCAGGAGTGATTTGTTGAGCATCGACCAGAAGCATGGCCTGAGCTGGGGCTGTGCAGACAATGTCTCCCGACTTTCCCTGAAAGCGGACGGTCAACTGGCCATGACTCCGTTCAATTTCAGTTTCTGAGGTCGCCATGGGCACTAGCAGGCGGTGGTCAGCCAGGGTATCCAGGGAAGCCTTGACCTGTTTTTTCACATGACCGAAATCAAACACCATTCCCTGCTCGTCAAGATCGCCTGACAGTGTTACATCCACCAGCCAGGTCTCGCCAACCAGGCCACGTTCAGGATTGAGGTAGCTGAAGTCAAGGGTGGTCAGCTGTTTGACGAACAATGCAGTCATGGTACTTCTGTCTCTTTTTGAGTTTTCCATTCACGGATGTCAGCCACGAACCGGGCTGGAGAGTGAACGGTGCCAGTATGGATAGGGAGCGATCTTGTTTAGAGGCTGGTACGCAGAATGAGTTCCATAACTGGTCAAAGGTTGATCAGGAAACAGGATCATACCAGTATTCTGCCTGAAATTTTCCACCAAAATGAGCTTTTATAAGTGCTTGGCAAAAAAGCTGATGATCGAGGAGGGTGGGGCAAAATCCGTTTATTGTCCGATTAATCATCGAATGAAATGGGAAAAGTATAAAGAAACATCGAATAATGGCCTGTGTATACAAAAGGCAAAAAAAAGTCTCTCTAAAAGGCCTTTAGCTCTTGAGAAAATAGGAAGTCATGTTAGTTTTGTCTGGCTTGTTGTAGGTGTAAATACTTATGGTTGTTTAGCGGGTGGGCAGAGTTATCCATGGAGAGGCCAATGAAAATAAAAGCAGTTATCACTGCGATCGCTTTATCTTTTCTGGTGGGGTGTGCTTCCCAGCCGTCAATGGTTAAGCCTCTGACCGACTCCAGCCACAGTTATGCAACGACTGAACGGGAAAGAAAACTGCTAACCCAGTCCGGTCAGGCCCATGAGAAGATGTTGCGCCAGGGGATTATTTTACAAAGCGCCGAAGCCAATCATTATCTCAATGAAGTGGGGCTCTCTCTGGTGCCTGAGATGGAAGCTGAAACTCCGGAGTTTCATTTTTATATCGTCAAGAACCCGTCCATTAATGCTTTTGCCATGCCCAATGGCAATATCTATCTCCATGTAGGACTGTTGGCAAAACTGAAAAATGAGGCACAGCTGGCCCATGTCCTGGCCCATGAGATCGCCCATGTGGTTGAGAGGCACAGTTATCAGGGGCGGTTGGATGCCCGTAATACGGTGGTCACAGCTCATGTTGCGGACCTGTTGCTGTTCGGGACAGGCCTTGCCTATATTCCAGCGGGTATGAACCTCGCCTCTTTCAGTCGCGAGCAGGAAAAGGAAGCGGATATCCGGGCCATCGAATATGTTGCTGCCCTTGGCTATGAGCTGGATGAGAGTGTCGAGTTATTCAATCACTTTCAGTCAGTGAAATACCAGAAGGAGGGAGGCTCAGGGCAAAAACATGATCACCAATTGAACAGCGCCATCAAGAAACAGCCTGTATAATCAGGGTTTTTCCTGTCTTTCGATGTCTGCAAAAGCCCTGTTTTCCAAATTCTCCTCGCTCACTGATAAG
>NZ_JBLYZI010000139.1:0-11262 GCF_057680865.1 Endozoicomonas sp. Z74 | reverse complement strand
TGATGCTGGCCATCCACATGAGTCCGTAATAACGGGTGGTGGGTATGAGTCAATGGATAATGAGTTGTTCACGTGGGTAAATACCATGATTGGTAATGTGAAGAACTCTCTCAAGGGCAGTTATCACAGCATCAATCCAAAACACCTTCCACGCTATCTTGCCGAGTTCTGCTATCGCTTTAATCGGCGCTTTGATATTGGGGCAATGGTAGAGCGCTTGGGCTGTATGGCTGCACGTACGTGCCCAATGCCAGAAAGGCTTCTCAAGCTGGCTGAGGCTCAGTGGTAATCAGGTAGATTTATAGATACACTTATTACCCATTCAAATGAACCTGAGAAGTCAATCAAAGAAAGACATCGCGAAGAGATAGTTCAAATGTACCTGGCTCAGTTAGAGCAGGATACAAGTGATGAGTTCAATGCTGCCTTAAGCTCATTGAATGGTGGTCATGAAGGTTTTCGAGAGTCTCAAAATGACAGCTATCAGGAAGATGTCGTACTTCCAGAGGAAGAGAACGAACAGTCTAATATAAATCGCCTGAGAAGTTTAGGAATTAATATTCACCAGGGAGGAGAGGGGGTAGATGAACTTTTTGAAGCTATTGCCATGGGGAGGCAAGAAAATATATCGAGAAGTGAGCCTGATGTTCTAGACAGTTATGATGAAGGAACTTGTGTTGTTCGTGATCCTAAGATCAGGCATTTTGTAGAAGTTTTGAAAGAAAGAATGCCGTGGGAGCCCTATAATCCGAGTTCGGTTGAGGCTGTCATTCGTCATTTGGAGCGTGAATACCCGAATAAGACTAATATTACAGCTGACGAATTTATTGCAGAGTATAGAAAGGTTTACGATTAATTAATCTGGTAATATCCGAAAACGCTATTTTGTCAAACTAAGTTACATTTATCAATTAAATTGATTATCGATATTGATACATGAGAATAGCTGGACGTCTATATTGAACACTGGTTATCAATAATGCCGTGGTTATGATTTATGTACCGAAACGTTTTAAAAAAATGGCTTCTGACCTTTCTGCTTCTGATTATTGGGACTGAGGTTATCAACGCAAAAAGTTTGCCGGAAAGCCCCGGCCAGGACAGGCCGATCAGTATCACCGAGCTGGAGTGGAGTGGGGAGACTTACCAGAAGCACTCAGCCATGCAGCAGGAAATGGCAGAATGGCTGGTCAATCATCTTTCCCCGGAACGGGCTGACAATATCCTGGATGTGGGTTGTGGAACCGGAATCCTTCTGAAGGCTTTTGCTCATAAATACCCGAAAGCCCTGAGTTACTCAGGTATAGATCCTAACAAGTCAATGTTGAAGCAGGCCGCTTTTGAAATGAACAGCCGGGATGGCAGATTGCATTTCTATCAAACCACCGGTCAGTCCTTCAAAATCAACCGGCAGTTTGATCTTGTGGTCTCTTCCCTGACGCTTCACTGGATCCCGAGGCAAGATCAGCTGAAAACGCTGAAGAACATCTGGGATCATATGACCCCAGGTGGCACACTGGCAGTACTGACCGCTGCGGATAAAACACAGCTTCCTTTTGGCATGGCCATCAAGGATGCCATGGGGCAGCCGCCTTATAAAGAAATTCTGAAACACTATTCTCCAGAAAGTTACTATTTTAGCCTGGATGACTACCGTCAGTGGCTGACGAAAGCGGGCTTTGAGATTCTTCGTCTGGAACAACTGGACCAGGTCACCTGGTATCCATCAAAGAAAGCCCTAGGGGATTTTGTCCGGTCTTTTTTAAGGCAGGGTAAGTATCTTAAACAAGTCAGGCCCGATCTCTATGAAGGGTTTATGACGTTGATGATGGATCGTTTTGTCTATCATATCGATCAAATGAAAACTCATCAGGGTAAAGGCAAGCAGGCTGATGCAAGCTTACCCTTTCATAACCCGAATATCGCGATTCTTGCAAGAAAGCCCTTGGTGAGCAAGTAACGGGGTTAACGTTCAGTGACAGAGCTGAACCGGGATTATATAAAGCCGGTTCAGGCTGCCAGGGAGGCAGGCCACTCTGGAGAGGTCTGAAGCCATTCACAAAATGGCAGCAAAAAGAAGCTGCCCGGTAATCCCGATTATTTCTGCATGAAAACATTATCCCTTTTTCTAAGCGAACGGGCAGATGGCAGGCTACCTGCGGGCTCTGCTGCCATAACTGCGCGATGTATGGCTTTTTCTACTACATCTGCGGCGACAACGCCCAATGTATTCACATCGCTCATGGCGACTTCTCCTGTCGCTGCAGTAAATAAGGTGTCTCCGTCGTACATCGTATGCACCGGCTTAATGGCCCGGGCATAACCATCATGTCCCATCTGGGCTATTTTCAGGGCCTGGGCTTTTGTCAAGGTGGCATTGGTCACGATCACTCCTATGGTTGTATTACTTCCCACAAACCCCTGAGCTTTGCCTGAGTCCTGAAGGTATTGCATACCGGAAATAAAACGTTTCCCGTCTTCAGATCGTGTTCCTGCCAGTACCTGACCGTGTTGTGTGACATCACCCCAGGCATTGACAGCAATAACCGCTCCTACTGTTACACCGTCGGACAAGGTAACGCTGTAGACACCCAGTCCACTTTTGGTTGCCCGTTCCATTCCCGCTATTTTCCCAACAGTGGCACCGGTACCCGCCCCCACATTGCCTTCTACCAGTTTGGTACGTGATGCATTGGAACAGGCGGCTTTGCCCATAGGCGAATCAGGACGGCTTTGGGCACTGCCCAGTGACAAGTCGAAAAGCACGGCTCCGGTAACAATAGGCACTGTTGCCGGTCCCGTATCAAAGCCAATTTCTTCTTTTTCCAGGCAATGCATGACACCACTCATGCTGTCCAGGCCAAAGGCTGAGCCACCGGATAGAACAATGGCATGTACTTTGTCCACCAGATTTTCAGGCCTGAGCAAATCCGTCTCGCGGGTACCCGGCGCAGCACCCCGAACATCTACAGCCGCTGTTGCTCCCTGGTCAAAGCGTAATACTGTAACGCCGGTTAGCCCGTCAGGGTCGTTTGTCTGACCGATAGCCATCCCCTGAATGGCAAATATGTCAGAGGGGGTATACGCTTTTTCTGAAGAATGATCAGCCATAATAATCAACGAATACCCCAGTAAAACGCCGGAAAGCCCCGTGAATAACAGCTTTTTACCCAATACCTGGGCACATTTACAATGTGTCTGATACACATTACTACCCGTTCACTACCGGCAAATAAAAGAGGCATTAGGGCGCTGTTTAATGCGAAGGGATATCACCAACAACCCCGAAGCTTCTGGAAGAGGGATAAAGTGTAGCAGGGCAATGGATCGACAAAGATCCGTTTTTTACCATGCCGAAATTTGGGGCCAGCAAAACCGGAATAGATGTCTTCTATGCATACGGAATAAACGGGGGGGTTGCCAGATTACACACCGGCGTTATATTGGCCTGCCAGCAAGAGTGCATCGCTTTTTTCTGATGCTTATGCTGACCGGTTTAGAGGCTTTACGCCGGTGTATCATAAAATAAGATGAGCTTTACGAGCCTTTCTTCAGCATTAACTGTTCATAGTCATGGGTCAGCTCATTCATCTTTTTCAGGATCGACTCCGTTGTCACTGAAACCATGGTTGGGACGTAATGGCCTTTATCGCCAATCTGGAAGCCAGCATGGGTGAAATCCCATTGGCTTTGAACTTTTCGAAGTTTCCGGTTGATGTCGCTGGTATTGAGACTGGATTGCCGGAGTTCATTCAGGGCTGAGTCAAATTCCTCAACGGCTTTGTTGAGGTCACTGTCGACCTGGTCATTTTTGATGCCCCAGGCCCGGGTCATGTACAGTTTGGCAATTCGTTGACTGAGCATACGTTGGCGGCCGGAAATATTGACCAGCCTTCCCCCATGCTGGTTCACATGGGCTTCAATTTGCTGAACTACTTTATCGCTGGCTATCAGCAGCTGGTCACTGGTTTTGAGAATATCCAGTGCGTTATCCCGGCTTGGAGGGGTTAAAGCCTGAAGCCGGTAGTTTTTCCAGATTCCAGCAACCTCTTCCAGACTCTTTTTGATGGCATCGTTGGGGGCATACTCCTGAAGCTCCAGAAATTCCTGTTCAAACAGAGCCATACTGGTATCCAGTTCTTTTGCAGCCTGTTCCGGGTTAATCTCAGAGCCCATCATGATGTAGTTTTTAGCAATCCTCTGGCTCAACATGCGCTGACGCCCGGATTTATTGATGGCTTCAGCATCATTGATCACCGCTTGGGCGGGAAAAGAACCCAGAATGAACCCAAGCAGGCTGAACAGGGTAAGCCAGTGTCTGGTGTTAGCGGTAAACATATTTATCCCAATTTTGTTTGTGCAGTTTGTTACAATGGTCACCGGATGGCCAATTGGAGTGACTGTACCAGTCAGGGTTGTTCACGAGGCCGGTGACCGACCTTTGTCGGTCTGCTGTCGCATAATACATCAAAGTTGATCTCTTTTTCGTCAAAAATTACACCCATGGTTCGCCTGGCAAAATACATCGCAGAGGCTGGAGTCTGTTCCCGCAGGCAAGCTTGCCGGTTGATTGAACTCGGCCAGATTCAGTTAAATGGAAAGGCTGGCAGGCATATTGACCGGGTCGGTGAGTCCGATGAAGTTCTGGTCAATGGCCAGCGGGTTCAAAGGCCTCCCGAGAAAGCCTGCTTTATTTATCACAAGCCCGTGGGGATCGATTGTGTCTGTGATCCCGGTGATCCGGACAGCATTCTTCATTACTTACCCCGGGGGGAGGGTGTGCCCAGGCTCTTTCCTGCAGGCCGTCTGGATAAAAACTCCCGTGGGCTGATGTTGCTCACCAGTTACGGTGATCTCTGTCATCGAATTCTGCACCCGGACTTTTACCATGAGAAGGAGTATCGGGTGCAGGTCAATCATCCGGTTTCTGAGGGTTTCATCCAGGCCATGTCAGCCGGGGTGAGTTATGGCTCACAGGTTACCAAGCCCTGCAGTGTCTTTCGTGAGAGTGATCACACCTTTACCATTATTCTGACCCAGGGCCTGAAACGCCAGATCCGCCGAATGTGCCGTGCTCTGGGATACCGGGTGACCGACCTCAACCGGGTTCGACTGATGAATCTTACGTTGGAGGGGCTTGAAGAGGGAGAGAGCCGGAGGTTAACGGCCTGTGAAATGGATCAGCTGTTCAGGCTGGCTGGCCATTAATAAAAAATCATGACCCTGGTCACGGTATCGCTCAAAGGGTTGGGCGATATCCTCCGGAGCCTGGTCAGAGGAACAGACCGTAAATCCGGACTTTTGGTAGAAACCTTTCAGGTGTGAGTAGGGGTAGCACCAGCAGGGCGCAGGAGAGAGAAGGCGACGGGTTTCAGTTAAAAGCCGTGAACCCAGGCCAAGTCTTCGTATTCTGAGATCAACCCACACGCTTCGCAGCAGATAACCCCGGGATTTCGGACAGGCTCTGAGTGCTGCAATTATTTTTCCCTGTTGGCCAGAGTTACCGGTCTTTTCCAGCATCTGTTGTTTCAGAACAAAGACCCGTTCACCCCCGCGGGCTTTTCCTTTATGGCCATTGTCCCTGAAGAACCGGTTGACCACTGGAAAAGCCAGGGAGGGAAGTTCTGCAAAGCCGTAATCCTCGGGCATCCTCTCAGACATTATCGGCCTTGTTTTCAGCGGCTTTCTGGGCCGCATTCAGTATGCCCCTGAGCATGTTCAGTTCTTTCGACTCGGGTCTTGCCCGATTGAAAAAACGACGGAGCCGCGGCATTACCAGTCCGGGGTGTTGGCGGACGATAAAACCAATGTCGTCCAGGGTGGTTTCCAGGTGCTGGTAGAATTGTTCCAGCTCCCGGTTCAGAGGGTAGGGCTGTTCCGATACTTCAGTGGCAGAATGGGGCTGGAGCTGCTCTGAGGCCTTGAAGATTTCGTAGCAGAGTATCTGTATGGCCGAAGCCACATTCAGCACCGGGTAATCCGGGTTGGCGCTGATGCTGGTATGAAAATGGCATTTCTCCAGCTCACTGTTGGTCAGCCCCATGGTTTCCTGGCCGAACACCAGGGCAACAGGGGACTGCCTTGCGCTTTGCAGTAATTGGGAGGCGCATTGTTCAGCACTGAGCATGGGCCTGGAGAAAACGGCATTGCGGACTCTGGCGCTGGTACCAATGACCAGAGAGCAATCAGCGATGGCTTCGTCAAGGCTGTCTACGACCCTGGCAGAGGCCAGCACGTCCTGGGCGCCAGCGGCCATAGATTCTGCTTCCGGTGCGGGAAAGCGCTGTGGCGTCACCAGGCACAGATCACTGAGCCCCATGGTTTTCATGGCCCTGGCGGCGGACCCGATATTGCCCGGGTGAAAGGTATTGATCAGGATAATGCGGATATTCTGGAGCATAGTGCATGGCTGTTTCGATTGACCGGACATTATACCCATCGCCTTTGAAGTTGCTACTTTGTTGGCTGCGTTCACTCACCCCAGTCACTTAGTCAATCTAAGCTCCTGGGGCTTCGCGACCTTGCCGCCGCGTAGCAACTTCAAATCCATTGGGTATATAAGCCTCTGTGGGGCAAAGGCCAGCCTGGATACTCGCCCATAGGTAGTCAGCACCCTGTAAAAATACGCTTGCCCGAAAGCGATTGGATAGAGCCCGGTACCTCACTTATGTACAATGCCTGACCAAATCCGCGATGAGCGGGAAATGCCCCCACTGTATACAGTCACTGCTCTGGAGTAGCACGGCAGAATGAGTCAAACCAAGGAAAAACAGGCCTATCGCTGGTTGTTGCGACAGGTAAAACCCGCGCGATACTGGCTGGTAGCCTCAATGGGGCTGGGCTTGCTCAGTGGCATTTTATTGCTGGGGCAGGCCGCTTTACTGGCGGAGATTATTCACCAACTGGTCATGGAGGGAGAACCGGTTGAAGCGCTGACAGGACGGTTTTCCAGTGCATTACTATTGATACTGCTGCGTGGGGTGTGCGCCTGGGGAAGAGAATTCTGTGGCTTTCGGGCCGGGGTATGTGTGCGGGTGGCCGTTCGCCGGATGATACTGGATAAACTCAGGCGTCTGGGACCTCTGGTGATTGCGGAAAAACCGGCGGGGAGCTGGTCGGCCATTGTGGTGGAACAGGTGGAGGAACTGCAGGAGTTTGTGGCCCGCTATCTTCCCCAGATGGTCCTGGCGGTTATGGTTCCTCTGATCATGCTGCTGGTGGTGTTTCCCCAGAGCTGGGTGGTGGGGATTATTTTTCTGGGAACCGCACCGCTGATTCCCCTGTTCATGATCTTTGTGGGCATGAAGGCGGCAGAGGCCAACCGCAGGAATTTCCGGGCGCTGTCGAGGCTGGGTGGTTTCTTTCTTGACCGGCTTCAGGGGCTGGAGACTCTGCGGCTGTTTCAGCGCACTGACCACGCCCAGGAGCAATTGTCCCAGGCCAGCGAAGATTTTCGGGTGAAAACCATGCAGGTGCTTCGCCTGGCTTTTCTGTCCTCCACTGTGCTTGAGTTTTTTGCTTCAGTATCCATCGCCCTGGTGGCGGTTTTCCTGGGCATGAGCTTTCTGGGGCATATTACCTTTGGCGGTGAGGTCAGCCTGTATACCGGGTTATTTTTATTGCTTCTGGCCCCTGAGTTTTATCAGCCCCTGAGGGAGCTGGGCACCTATTATCATGCCAAAGCCAAGGCTGTGGGGGCTACTGAGGAAATCCTGGCACTGCTCTCCCGGGAAGAGCCCCGGGAGCATCATGGCCTGAAGCCTATGACTTCCAATTCACCAATGACTCTGAAGGTAGAGGGCCTGACGGTGACTGCTGCGTCATCCCATTCTTCGGTATCAGAACTGCCGGTTTCCCGGCCCGGGGCTGTACTGTTAAACCAGGTGTCGTTTGTCATTGAAGCTGGCAGCAGGGTTGGAATCATTGGCAGCAGTGGTGCCGGTAAAACGACGCTGGTCAATACTCTTATGGGCTTCTGGCAATTCCAGGGTGACATTCGAATGGGGGGGCAGTCCCTGACCGAGACTCAACTGAATGACTGGCGTCGTCAGATTGCCTGGTTGGGACAACACCCCCTGATTATCCATGGCTCCGTTTATGACAATATTGCCTTTGGCCGTGATGTATCCCGGGAGCAATGTTTGAACGCACTGGAGAGAGCTCAGGGGCAGGATATTCTTGAGAAACTGCCGGATGGGCTCGACAGCCCGCTGCTGGAGCAGGGGGGCAACCTGTCGGTGGGGCAGGCTCAGCGGATTGCCCTGGCCAGAGCTCTGGCTGTGCCGGTAAAAATGCTGATTCTTGATGAACCCACCGCCAGCCTTGATCCTGCCAGCGAAACCCTGGTACTGGATGCTTTGGAGGCCATTGACAGGGATTGCACTGTGATCACCATTACTCACCGTTTGAATCAACTGGCGACGATGGACCGGGTTCTGATGCTGGAACAGGGGCAACTGGTAGCCAATGGGTCGCCGGATCAACTGGCCCGGAGCTCAAGCCACTATCAGTCTTTTATTCAGAGTCAGAGCCGCAGCGTTGAGGATGCTGCTCTTGATGATCGTGGCGATGGCTGTGAAAGTACAGGACAGGGAGAAGAGCAATGAGTGATCTGTGGCCATTTATCAAGCTGTATCGTCGCCACCTTGGGCTGCTTTCCCTGGGGATTCTACTGGCGATTGTCACGTTGCTGGCCAGTCTCAGCCTGTTGTCCCTGTCCGGCTGGTTTATTACCTCCACGGCCATTGCCGGCCTGACTCTGGCCACCGCCCAGACCTTTAATTTCTTCACCCCGGGGGCGGGGGTCCGGGGTTTCTCCATAGCCCGAACGGCGGCCCGTTACGGTGAGCGCCTGGTCAGCCATGATGCCACCTTCCGGTTGCTGTCCTGGCTGCGAGTCTGGTTTTTCAGCAAGTTGATCCCGGTGTCCCAGGAACAACTTGGGCAATACCGTAAGGCTGAACTGCTGGATCGCCTGGTGGCGGATATCGATGCCCTGGATCAGTTGTATCTCAGAATGATCAGCCCGCTGTTATCGGCGCTGGTGGTTACAGGTCTGCTGACACTGTTTCTGTGGTTTTTCAGCACAACATTGGCGATGGTGGTTTTTCTGGTGATGGTGGGCTGGATTCTATTAATGCCATTGCTGTTTTACCGCCTTGGCCGAAACACCGGTGAATCAATGGGCGTCCGTCAGGCCCGGTTAAGACAGGTGGTTCTGGATTACCTGCAGGGCATGGCTGAGCAGCAGATTTATGGCTGCGACCGGTCCACCCGGGAGACCATTGGGGAAGCTGAAAGGCTGTTGAACACCGATCAGGGCAAAATGGCCGCACTGGAAGGTCTGGGGTCCGCCTTTTTCGTAGCAGGTTCGGGACTGGCGGCACTGCTGGTGCTCTACCTCGGCAGTGGTGAGCTGGCATCCGGTCAGATCAGTGGCCCGGTGATGGTGATGATGGTGTTTGCCATGCTGGCCGGTTTTGAGGCGTTGATGCCATTGCCCGGTGCATTCCAGTTTCTGAGTCATACCCGGCATGCGGCAGCGCGGTTGAAGGAAGTGGTTCACCGCCCGGTAGTCCCCTTCCCGGAAAATAACGGTTGCCAGCCAGAGGACGGTGAAGTGGTCTTTCACCAGGTTTCCAGCGGTTATGGCGCCGGTGAGAATAAGCTCGCTACCGAAACAACCATAGTCATCGACCAACTGTCGTTAACCATCCCATCGGGACATCATGTGGCGATCGTGGGTAAGACGGGCTGTGGTAAGTCGACACTGATCAAGCTGTTAAGCCGTGGGCTGGATGCGTATCAGGGGAAAGTTCTTATTGGTGGTCAGCGGGTAGAGAGCCTGACGGAGTCCACGCTTTATAACACCCTGACTTTTGTGCCCCAGAAAACCCATGTATTCAGTGCCACGCTCCGGGATAACCTTAAACTGGCGGCTCCCGGTGCCGGTGAGGAACAATTGCTTGAAGTGGTTCGTTTGACCGGGCTGGATACTCTGGCCGCCGTCCAGCAGGGGGAATCAGTTGAAAACAGTCTGGATCTCTGGATTGGTCAGGGGGGCGTTCCCCTGTCGGGCGGGGAACAGCGACGGCTGGCCATTGCCCGGGCATTATTGAAACCGGCTCCGGTGCTGGTGATGGATGAACCGGGAGAAGGCCTGGATGTGATCAGTGAGAATGCCCTTCTGGAGAAAGTGTTGAACCGTTTCCGTAGCCGGACGGTCATCATGATCACTCACAAGATCGCCATGCTTGAGCGAATGGACCGGGTATACCGGATGGTGGATGGGCGATTGATGAATATTGTTGACAGAGTGAGGTGACTTAACACATCTGTCAGGATTGAAGGATCAATCCTGACAGGGGTCAATCCAGGTCAGGTTCGATCAAGACCGGGTTACCTTCAGTGTGGGGATGATGCCATAATGGTGCTAGCGGTTTTACAAGTGGCTTTTTAATAAAGTATAAAACTGCTTGATCTTGCTTTTCTGCATTTTCTTTTGTTAGATAGGCTAAGTCTACTTTGGGATAATTGCTTTTACAGGTTTTACATCCATCAAGAACCCTACTCATCTTCATAAGCGCTGTCATTAGATTGTCCTTTGGAATAGTCTGCTTTTTTTTATACTGTTTTTTCAATGTTTCTGCGCAGGAAGAGCACAATTCAGGAGGGGCGCTGAAATGCCAATGCAGCTCGGATCGTATATTGATGGCCAGATCTGAATCAATGATTTGGTAGTATTTCATCAAGAGTGCTTTTAAGGTGTGTAATATTTCAGAATCGTCCTGAAAGTAGTATCTGACCCAGTTATTTACTGATCTTACTGCCTGGTCTGGAGCATCCAGTATTTGAAGCTCACTGCCGGGGTAGGGAGCTGGGACTGTGGCCGTTCTGACTGCGGTTTTAAGGGAATCAATCGCGGCTTCGATACGTTCTTCACTCAGCAGTTGGATGGCCTGGGCTATAGCTGACTGGGTGTTCATGGTTTGTGTCTCTGTGAGGCTATAACCAGAAGGCAAGTATCTAAAGGCAAGATAGTGAAAAGGGGCGCTCTGGCGCTGTTCAAATTAAATGTTGCTAACATGGTCTATACTCCCTGAGCATGAGAATTGTCGTGTAAAGTGGAGTTCCAGCCATGAAACCTCAGCAATTCCAAGACATCCTGAAGTCCATACCCATGATGTCCCCAGAGCAGATCGGTGTCCTCCATAAAACTCTGCCGCCCTCACCCATTGCCGGTGATGCACAAGGTATTTCCGG
>NZ_JBLYZI010000138.1:0-11386 GCF_057680865.1 Endozoicomonas sp. Z74 | reverse complement strand
CCCTTAACTGTGCACCATATCTTATAAGATATGGTGCACAGTTAAGGGTGTTGCGTGATACACAGTTGACTATATAAAGTGATGCACATTTGGAATTTTTATATAGTGCACAGTTAAAGTGTGTACCATATCATTTACACCAAGTGATACACAGTTATTGACTAGGCTATTTTTTAGATATATTATGTGGTACACAGTAAATTATTTAAAAAAAGAGGCGATAAAGTGGACGTAATAAAATCAAGGCTTGAGAATACAAAGAGGATCGTGGACTACCTGGTTGCCCTGGACGCAGAAAACCCTGTAAACGCTATCAACAAAAAAGTAGCAAGGGAGCTGAAAAAATTAGGGATAGAAATGAAAAGTCGAAGGCTTAAATCCCAAGGCAATAATTGGGTCACAGAGTACGAATATAAGGGTAAAAAAAGCGGAATAAACACAGCCAGAGAAGTCATCCGCAACTATAAAAACGGGATTTTGGCACTAAACGTACCAAATCACGCCTATCAGAAGACAATGGAAAGCCTAAAAGAAGAAATATATGAGGTTTTAGGGGACTCTCCGGACGTTTCTGGACTCTTTGAATATGACGATATGGGGACCATTAGAGACTCCCTGAAGCGTCTTTATAGGATTCACGCTAAAAAAGCACGCAACTCAGCAGTCAAGATAGTCATGAGCAAGATAACACCTGAACATCATGCTTATTACAAACTGCATGGGGCCACCATTATGTTGTCCAAACTGGTGAATTCTGAAGAGCAAAAGACACTCAGAAAAAAGCATGATAGCCGTATAAGAGTTAACCCTGACTTCATCATCGACAAAGCAGAGAAAACCATACTCGACAAAAAGGCAGACTGGAAGGAACTAGCAGCCGCATTAATAGCTGTCACTGGACGCAGGCCTACCGAAATATTAAAGACTGCCAGGCTGGACAAGATCGACAAAAATACTGTCCTGTTCGATGGACAGCTAAAAACAAGGGATCGAGGACTCCATGAGGATCTGTCAGCCTACCCTATCCCAGTCGTTGTCAATAAGTGCACAGTCGAAAAAGTAATAGCGGCTATCGAACACGTACAGGCGGCCGTTGCAGACACAGAACTGGAATATCCTGATGTCCTCGGAGACATTGTGACAGTAAAGATAGGAGACGAAGACCATGACAAAACCGATATCCAGCACAACCGGGCCGTAACCCAGTACTCCAACCGAATGATCAACGACGTTTATGCCCGATGGCTCGGGATTCCAGGCGTAACCTGCAAATCAATGAGAGCCATGTACAGCTCACTGGCCTACGAAAAGAACAAAGAAAACTTACCAAAAGGAAGGAGTGAGGATTCCTACACAACGGAAATTCTAGGCTACAGGGATGATGGTTTCGGGGCCTCTCGCAACTACAAACAAGTCGAACTCGATCGCTCTATAGAAAGAGCAGAAGCCCCTACCCAATCCCAGGATAAAGTAGACAACGATCTTGTACGGCTATTAAAAGAAAAAACAGACGATGTGCTGGAAAACAAAAGAGCCAAGGCCACCCACGTATTGCACAGCACACTTATCAAAATGGCTGAAGGAGGACACATTAAAACCGAAGAAATGACGGCAGGAAGACTTTGCCGAATCCCCGTCAACGGGAAACGGATCAATATCAACACCGTGAAAGGATACCTGGAGCGGATCGGCATCGAGAACTCAGAAGAAGATGCCAGTTGAGAAGTAAACCATCAACCAGGATTGCGCCCACTGACAAAAAATACCCCGGCACCCACCGGGGCCTTAATTCCCACACCAACCCGCACGACGACCACCGTCATAAGGCCGAGCAGTCCCCGCCGACAAATGAAGGTCCCTCAATGACCGACCATCCACGTACACGTCCGCAATGATCCTGAAATACTTCCCCCGCTGAATATCACGCAACTCAATACGCTGCGCTCCAGCCAGAGCATTAACCGTTAACTCCCTGGCTTGCTTTGCTGCCACCTTCTCAGACTCACACTTCCCCCGGATCTCAGGCGCATCAAAGCCATTCGCCCGGATCGGCATGTTACGCCCCACCAGATCAGGCCAGCCCTCAATATCCACCCGGAACGTATCGGCATCATAAACGCTGACAACCCGGGCAACCGTCACATCACCATAAGCGAACTGGCCACAGGCAAAACCAGCCCCCGAAAGGGCTGCAAGAAAAAAACAAAGTCGGCGAATCCCTGGAAGCATTCCTTTCCCCTGGCTATTCAGTTTAAAATAAAAAAAACAGTAAACTGTAAACAGTAAACCGCAAAACAAAAAGGACCCTCTATGATCATACTGATAGGCAGTAATAAAGGAGGATCAGGCAAAACAACCATTGCCTGCAACCTTTCCGTTGCACTGGCCAAAGAAGGAAATGACGTTTGCCTGGTTGATGCAGACCGACAAGGCAGTGCCGCCAGATGGCACCAGGAAAGAGAAGCCGCCGACAAAAACCCAGCTATCACCCTGGTCCAGAAATACGACAACCTGACCAAAACCCTCCAGGCCCTCAACGAAAAATTCACCCACGTCATCGTGGATGTTGCCGGTCGCAACAGTCGGGAAATGATCACCGCCGCCACCGTCGCCGACACCATCATTGCGCCCCACCAATGCAGCCAGCTCGACCTGGACACCCTCGGAGAACTTCAGGAACAAATTACCCGGGTAAAGGACCTCAATCCGGAACTCAAAGTCCTGGTCTATCAAACCATGGCCTCCACCAATGTCCAGGTCATCGAAGCCGAAAGGAACGACTTCAAGAACTACGTTGCCGAATTTCCGGAACTCAGCCCCCTGGAAGCCTCCGGTCGATACCGAAAAATCTACCGGGACGTAATGAGCGATGGCCTTTCTGTTCTGGAAAGTTCCAACAAAAACGCCATTGAGGAAGTAGAAGCCCTGTATCAGGAGGTGTTCAATGGTTAAGACCGTTTCCCAACAGGCAAGGCGAAAAACCGTCGATTCCGAAGCCGCTGAAGCACTCGCAAACACCCTCGCCGACAAACCCTACGGTAAGGAAAAGACAACTCTCCAAAAAGAAGAGCCCCTGGAAAGAATCACCTTCACCATGCCGCAAAGCATGTATGACGAACTGGAAGAACTCGCGAAAAAGAGGAAACGAGCCAAGCATGAATGCCGCTCTATGGCAGCGATAGCAAGGGCTGCGCTAGAGGAGTATCTAAAAACAGTAAACAGCAAACAGTAAACAGTAAACAGTAAACAGTTTACTGCAAAAGCAAAGATAGATAAGGGACGACAAGAGCACATCCAAGGCAACAGGATGAAATATGTCATTTGACATAGCTCCGATCAATCATCTAATGTTACAGGTGTAACACCGAGAAATGGCAGAACGACCACGACACCCGAACAAGGCTATCGAAGAAACTCTCAGGTACGCCGAGAGCAAAGGATGGATAGTCGCAAAAGCAGGGAAAAGCTCACACGCATGGGGAAGGATATCCTGCTCTCTTATGTCCCCTGACGGATGCAGGAGAAAGTCTGTCTGGAGTACTCCAAGGGACCCAGACCGGCACGCAAGAGAACTGAAGAAATACGTCGATAACTGCCCCCATAACGACGAGTAAAACGCCATGAGCGACAACACATTTAAGTTCGGCCTCATCCTGCAAGGCAGGTTTGATGCTGAAAAACAAATGGATCTGTCCGACAGCCTGATCGAAGCTGGTTGTGACTACCCCGAAATCTCTGCACACAATGACATCATCACCCTGGAGTTCTTCCAGGAAGATCACTGTGATGACTACAGACAGGTAATACTGGATGAGATGCACCGCGTTGAAAGCACAGGCGTATTCATCTCTTCACTGGTGGAAAGCGATGCAGTCACCGTATCCGACATCGCCGAAAGAAGCGGCCTGACCAAAATGAGCATCAGCCGCTACAGCCGACAGCAATCCGGCAGCGAAGACTTCCCAGCCCCCTTCTACGGAGAAAAATGGAGCTGGGCAGAAGTGGCCGTATGGCTAAGCAACAGGAACAAGCTGCCAACAAAAACCTGTATCATGGCTGAAGCACTCAGAGACACCGGCAACGCTATCCGTATCAGAAGCATGATGCGTGAAATGACAGTAGCCAAAATACTCAAAACCATTTCAAACGCCGAGTGAATATCCAAGACATTCTATGGCCACGTTCCCCGTTCGGACTCAGGCTTCCGGCTTTATCGGCCTTGAGTTGACTAAGTGGGCTTTCTACCGGAGAAGGTTGAGAGGGTGCGATCCTCTCCCATAGAATCCAATTACTTCAGCTCCCACTACAGGACGGTAGAGTGTAGGCCTGTAGCGCGTAGGATCAGGTCTGTCATGAACCTGCCTGGTTTCACCTGAAGTCGTGTTCCAGCTCCCACTGCAGAACGGCTGAGTGTAGGTCTGCAGTGCGTAGGACTGCCGTTGTCATAAGCCTTCCCAGTTTCACCTGGAACACACCACCCGCCAAAGATAAAGGGCGCCAACCTATGAGTGAAATGAGCCGGTTAGTGGGCAAATATGATGAATCTAAGCTGACTATTAAGTTAAGTGAATCGTCAGCTCGTGCTATTTTGGATGCACTGGACAATCCCAGAGTCGTGCCTGCACTGGATCAGGGTTTCAGGGAATATAGGAAGGTGGTTGACGAAAAAAAGAATCCCCCTGGCCTGATACCTGACCAGCAAACAGCTTCCTGAGACAACACCAGTGACAAACAGCACCACTGGTTCCCCCTTCCCTTTCTGAGTACCATCCGCCCCTCCATCCCCATGGTGACGACCATGAAACGATTGATCCTGACCACCTCCCTGGCCGTGATGCTGGGTGGGTGTGGTGTTGCCCCTACTCCCTACGAACCAATGACAGCCTGGGGAGGGTATTCAGAAACACAAGTCAACGAAACCATGTATGAAGTTACAGCCGTAGTTAACTACAGCACTCATGCTCAAACCTCCAAAGACTACGCCTTGCTCAGATCTGCACAGATAGCTTGTAAAACGGGTTATCCATTTTTCGAAGTTATGAAAAACAACCAGTTCAGAACAACAGGCAAAACCTCCGCTGAATACTTTTCTGGAACTACCTTGAAAATAAAACTGCACACTCATCAATCAGGCGACTATTACAGCGCAAAAATCTTAGCCAATGGACTAGGACGCGGGTATGGCATCAGCTCTATCTGTCCAGACTAAAAAGTTGTTGGATTTTTATTCAGATTTGCTTGTTTTGCCTTGCCTTGTATTTGTCATATCCATATCCAGCCGCCGCACCGGCCACTGTTCCGATCGCTCCGTACATGGCACTGTTTGCCTGCTGCTGAGCGGCCTTCTCAGCCGCCAGGACGCCCGCTTGCTGTTGAGCCATGGATTGGTTTAGCTTCATCGAAGTGGCCGTCTGACCGCGTCCTATGGCCGTCAGATCGAGTGTCCCACTGGCGTATAAATCCTCGGCACTCTGCAGGCCCGCCATTGCACCCATCCCGGCCGCCGATCCTGCCTGCTGCTCTGCGCCGATACTGGCCACCATGAAGTTGCCGGATCCCGGGTCCATCCCCGGCCCGGCAACCACCGTCCCCGGAGTCTGCATCCTGGCCGCGTTCACCGACTTGTCCATGCTCCCCTGCTTGAACGTGTCCGACCGAAACCGCTCTATGTCCGCCATCTGCCGGTATTCCAGCGGCACATACATCTCCTTGTACTCACCCAACCGCTTTTCGGCTATTTCCACCAGGGCCCGCTCATAGGCGCTCTCTTCTACATGATCCTCATCACCACCCATGCACACAGACCCGTCTCCTGCATCACAAAACAAGACAACCGACTTACAAGAAAAGACCAACCAAAGAAAAAAGGTAATTGAAAAACCGAAAACAGCCCCTTACCATCAGGACAAAGCCTTCGAGCTGGTGAACCACATCACGCAATTGGAGCGTCGACAGTCGTACCAGACGAAGGCTTTGTTCGTTCCAGGCACAAAAAAAGAAGACACCTGACCAACTCTCTTAATGCCCTTCTCAAAAGAAACAAAATTCTGTAGGCGATTTTTCAGAAGCGTTCGTTTTATACTGGGCTAACACTTTGTCCATGCACACAAAGTGCTGGAAATCTTGCCAGAGACCAGGCGGGGTTTTCGGAAAGGGGATAGCAAAACGCCCCGGGATGAACCGAGGCGTTTCACTATATGTCGCTTTATCAGAACTCTTATCTTGGCGGATGGGTTTTCTGACAGAGCTGGCGCAGCCGGAGGAGGCTGAGGGCAGTCAGTACAATCTGTATTGATTACCCTAAGCGGAATCGTAACACACCCCCAACGAAGGGGAATACATTTCCGCTACTTTTTGCTTCCTTCGGCATGGATTGGAGACATTCCGTGTCATACGCAGACCGCAACAGTGTAACAGATAACCAAACCCGAAATAACGTAAAGATCGTCAAAAATCACATTAATGACGGCGAACATCGGGCAATAAACAAAACCCCAGGCCAGACCAGCAACAGACAATACCGCTACGACCTGGAACACATAAAAAAAACACTGGATCGCAAAGGACTCTGGCTGGAAGCCTTGAGGATCTACCCGCAACTGTCCGATGCACTGGACGCACACGCCAAGCCAGGTACACACGTCCCCTGCATGTTCCACGACGGCATCAATGGCGACGGATTCCGTCTCTTCGATGATGCTTTCGACAGCAATCGCAAATCCAGCGCCATCGCTATCTGCAACACCTGCGGATCATTCCCCCCTCTCGACCTGATCCTGAAACTCGAAGGCAAGGACAAACCCGACTACGAGCTGATACAAAACCTCGCCCGTATCGCAGAGCTGGAACCCAGCACCCCGAAACCTGCCAAGAAAAAGAAGGTCAAGACAGGAAGCGGATTCCCCGCATTCGCCCTCAACCAGTCACGCCCCCTTGATGGACTGGCCCTGACCTACCTGCAAAACAGAGGACTCCCTACCGACAACCTGCCCGATGAACTGCGGTCACTGTCCAACGCCAAATACATGACCAAAGGGGAAACGGTTTACCGGGGAGAATGCCTGGTCGGGAAAATGACATTCGCCGACGGAACCCTCGGCGGCATCATTCGCATATTCCTAGAGGACACCGGCAACAAAGCAAAAATTACCGACAGTGCCGGAAAAGACGCTGACTCCAAACCCTTGTCAAAAGCGCAGGCCACCATGAACGGGTCCGCCGTCAGAATGCCCGGAAAAGGCAGCATTGAACACGTCGGCGAAGGCGTGGAAACCATGCTGGCCATCAAATCCGTACTGCCCGAACCGGTCGCTGCCTGCGGAACACGCAGCATCATGGAACAATTCGTGCCCTCGCCCGATACAAAGGCCGTCATCGTATGGGCCGACAAGGACAAAAGCGGTGCTGGCAACAAGTCCGCCAAAAAACTGGTCAGCCGACTCACTGACGCAGGAATCCCCGCCGCTATCGCAATGCCTCCCCTACCCATCCCGAAAGGTGACAAAAGCGTTGACTGGCTCGATGTCCTCAACACGGACGGCGGAACCGACATCATCAAGAAGGCCTATACCCAAACCCGGGAATCCCTGGTCAAACGGCATGAGGATATGAAACAACCGGCAACCAGGGAGCCGCAGGAAAGACAGGAAAAGCAACCGTCCAAAGAAGAAAGGGGTGCACACTTTACCCGACAGGTGAACCAAGAAGTCAGCCAAGATGTGAGCCAATGTGTGCAGGAACTCAACCAGAGCTATTACCACATCATCATTGGCGGAAAGAACCGCGTCGTAAGAATGATCAGTGCCGACGTGGGAACCGGCCTGCAACCCGAGTTCTTTACCCTGGAAGAATTCAAACTGAAATGGAGCCACTCGCCAAAAGTCTGTGTCGGATACCGAAAAAACGGAGAACCCATCCTGAAATCCAGGGGCGAAGTCTGGCTGAACAGCCCCGATGCAAACTTCATCGACGGAACCCTCGACTTTGACCCGGCATTACCTCCCCTGACAGTTACCCCCAAAGGCCGACTCAATATATGGCAGGGATTCGGAATTGAACCCACCCAGAGCCAGCCGACAGACCTGTTTGAAGACAAGCAACTGGAGCAATACATCGCCCACCTCAGAGACGTTATCTGCGCCAGCGATGAACGGAGCTTCAAGTATCTCATCGGATACATTGCCCACATGGTTCAAAAGCCATGGGAGAAACCGTCTGTATCCGTCATCCTCAAGGCTGGACAAGGGGTCGGCAAGGGAACATTCATGGCTCCACTGCTAACCATCATGGGAGCCCACGGCCTTGCCACGACCAACTCAAACGATGTGACAGGCAGATTTAACGCAGCACTTGAATCAAAGTCACTGGTGTTCTTCGACGAAGCCTTTGCAGGCAGCAAACAAGCCAGCGATATGCTCAAGGGACTCATCTCCGAGAACTACATGCGGATCGAGAGAAAAGGGATCGACAGCATCAGGGTCCCTAACAAGATGCGTATCTTCATGGCCAGCAACAGCGAGAATATTGTTGTGGTCGAGAATGACGACCGAAGGTATTTTTTCCTGAGCGTTTCGGAGCACGTAAAACAGAACAGGGCTTACTTCTCAGAACGGGCCTACATGCAACAATCCCACCCCGATCACCACCAGTTTGCCAGCAAACTGCTTCAGTATCTCCTGGCCTTAGACATATCACAATTCGACCCACACCACGCACCCGTCACAGAAGAGCTGGTGAAGCAGAAGCTCGACAACCTCAAGCCTGAAGAACGCTGGGTATACAACCTATTAGTGAACAAAGGCATTGTTGCAGGGTCATGGCCCAAGTGGATGGACAACCAGGACTGCTACCAGGCGTGTGAAGAATGGATGGATAAAAGAAAGATGAAGCCGCTCTATGGCAACCCGGCTACAGCCATAGGAAGGGCGTTAAGCAGAGCTGGTATAAAAACAACAATGCACAGAACTGGCAGAAGCAGCAGCCCGGAAAGGGTAAGACTATTCCCTTCTTTAGAGCACGCACGAAAATCCTTTGAGCAATTCCTGAGAGGCCCCATCGACTGGGAGTGACCCCAAAACGCAGCCTGAACCGCTACGTCTTTGTTGAGGCGTAGCTTTGGCATGAACCCTCCAAAAAAAGAACCGCTGCAACACAACCTGATACAACGGCGAAAAAACCGATACGCATCCCCATTTTTCCGATTTTTTGGACTCCGGAGCGACTTTTTCGGACTCCAAAAACCCCATTTCGGAGTCCGGAGCGACTTTTTCGGAGTCCAAAAAACCCGTTTCGGAGTCCGGAGCGACTTTTTCGGACTCCAAAAACCCCATTTCGGAGTCCGAAAAACCCGTTTCGGATTCCAAAAACCCCATTTCGGAGTCCGAAAAACCCGTTTCGGATTCCAAAAAACGACTTTTTTCGGAATCCGGAGCGACTTTTTTCGGAATCCGGAGCGACTTTTTTCGGAATCCGGGGCGACTTTTTTTGGAGTCCGAAACCTAAAAAAAAAGCAGATTTCCAGTAGTTGTGTCAGGTAAAAACCCTCTACAGCCCCCGCCGTATCAGTTTCTGAGTCAAAACCCGTTTTTTTCGGGCTCAAAAAAACCGTCTGGAGTCCGGAGCGACTTTTTCGGACTCCAAAAACCCCATTTCGGAGTCCGGAGCGACTTTTTGGACTCCGAAAAACCCGTTTCGGACTCCGGAGCGACTTTTTGGACTCCGAAAACACTAAAAAAAACAGTTTTGTGGCAGGCGTATCAGGCCCGTATCAGGCTGTATCAGGTAAAAAAATCCTCTACAGCCCCCGCTGTATCAGGCGTTTCATGTAAAACAGGAAAAATGGGGGTGAAGTCACCAGGGAGAAAAAAATCCGAAATCCGAAATCCGAAATCCAAAAATCCCAAAACCACAAAAAAATAAAAATACCTGCAACTTATAAAAACAGCCTTTTAACCTGATACACCTGATACAACGGGGGATACAGGCTAACACTAACCTGATACACAACCTGATACTTACCTGATACAGAACTACTAATACTGATACAACAAGGGCTATAGAGGACAAAAGCAACTTTCCAAAGAAAAGAGGGGTAAAGACTGGCAAACACACCAAAGCTGATGGTCAGGGATATAACTCGATAAAAAACCGGTCTTTCTTTTGATCGGTTCGCTTGCAAAGGTTCAGGCCGTCGCAGACAGCTCTCCTGGGCTAACATCCATGTACCCATGTAATCCATGAACGTCAGATCAGACCTATGAACATTCGCAGGCCAGACACATCCGATTTGTATGAGACAGAGGGGATCGTCCGATCCATTGAGCATTCGGGAGTCTCCAAGCATGGAGCACCGTTCACCAAGCTCATCTTCCGAACGAACGACGGACTGTTGTTGCGAGTGACAAAGTTTGACTGCACTTATGAGCGGGCTCAGGAGCTGCTAGGGAAGCAGGTGAGGATCATGTATGAGGAGAAGATTGACAGCAGGAACGTCCTCAGAAGGAACATCGTAGGGGACTTTGAGTTCCCTCAGGGAAGCATGGAGCCCCGAGTGATAGAACATCAGCAGCCACCCGCATCCGGTCCACCAGCAGAACCGATTGAAGCCAGAGCAACCCGCCAGGATACGGAAGACTGTTACGGCAGGAGAGCACAGTCCCTCCCCTGAATTTCAGAAAAATTTTTTTCGTGTGCAACCGGCCTATAGATACACCCGTGTGCACTAACCCCCGTGTCCAACCAGGGGGACCCAGAACGATCCGGGGGCCCCATCCAGTACAGGAGATATCAGATGTCAGGAGGTCGACCACCAGGAACGCCCAACCGAGTAACAAGTGAAGTTAGGGAAATACTGAAATCTGCCATGAAAGGTGACTTACAGAAGATCCCCGAGTATCTGAGCCAGATTGAGGACCCGAAAGACAAGCTGGACACCATGGCCAAGTTCCTGCCTTACATACTGTCAAAAGCCGTCGATAGATCCGCGCTAAATGAATCGGAGACGTTTGTATTCAGGCAGGAGATCCACACGACCCCCAAAGAAAAGATACTGACAGAGCCTCAGGATTCGAATGTAACGAGGCTGGAAGTCAGGCCGATAGCAAAGTAAGTTTAACATCCCCTTTTTTATACCTATCACTAGTGTGCATCACTATATAAGTGCTAAAAAAAAATACATATAAAAAAAACCCATCACTGTGCACCATTTAAATATATCTAATTATCATGTGTGCACCACTATAACAAGTTACTGTGCATCATTATAACACGCCTTATGCTAAGTGTGCACCACTGCAAACCCAACTGTGCACCACTTTAAGTAGTACTGTGCACCACATCATATACAACTGTGTACCATATCTTATAAGATATGGTACACAGTTGTATA
>NZ_JBLYZI010000137.1:0-11410 GCF_057680865.1 Endozoicomonas sp. Z74 | reverse complement strand
TGATTAGTATGAATCATAAGGGTTACCTTTTTACGATTTAGATTTCAGTGATTTCACCCTCTATCTAAATCGGTAACCCTTCCCTTTTTTGAAGAGGGAATTGTCAGATCAGATCTGAACTAATGCACCTGAATCCTCCGGGGCTCTTTGACTGGACCAGTCCAGCTCTGTGAATGCCCCGGTTTTTTTTACGACAAAAGCCTTAAGCCACCATTTTTTCAATGGTTTCCTTTGCTTCCCCTATCGCTTTTTCTCTGGAGTCATCTCCCATACTCAGGCCCTCTGCATAGACGAACTCAACGTCGGTAATCCCTATAAAGCCCAGAAAATGGCGAACCAGTGACGTCTGAGTATCGTATTCCGTTCCTTCATACACCCCTTCGGCAGGCCAAGCACCAATACGTCGGCGGACCGGAGCTCTGCTATCAACTGATCTGAAAGTTCTGCACGGACCTGCTGTGTCTCGTTCCGTTCAGCTTCTGGCAGACCAAAGCCCACCATTGTATCTGCATCAAGGTGTGGAACAGGGTCTTTCGCCAGATCCCGGGTATAAGCTTTTGTGCCAGGATGACTGGCAGAAAAACGCTCAATAAACCGGGCTGTCAGTTGTGAAGACTGCCCCTGTTCACCAAACAAACTGCTGTTGACCTGTAGAATCTGTGTCATGGTTCATCTCCTTGCGGTGGTCTTAAGAATGAAACGAAGAGTACGATGGGCCATAGTTCTACTTTATGGTCGAATTTACCGAATAAAAAGCGCAAAATAACGGCGTAATTCATCGATTTTTTCGATAAAAGGAGCCCCGGCGATTATGGCAAAAGTAACCCTTGAACAGTGGCGCATGCTGCAGGCAGTCATTGAGCACGGAGGATTCGCCCAGGCCTCGGAAGTTCTGTTTAAAAGTCAGTCAACGATCAGCTACGCCGTGAACAAACTGCAAAAGCAGCTGGGTATTCAGGTCCTT
Source organism: Endozoicomonas sp. Z74 (assembly GCF_057680865.1). Taxonomy (NCBI): domain Bacteria; kingdom Pseudomonadati; phylum Pseudomonadota; class Gammaproteobacteria; order Oceanospirillales; family Endozoicomonadaceae; genus Endozoicomonas; species Endozoicomonas sp. Z74. The sequence goes on along the minus strand of NZ_JBLYZI010000137.1, from coordinate 10,446 downwards.
GAAATCAAGGGGCGGAAGGCGGAGCTGACCGAGCCAGGAAAGGTCATGCTGCGCCGCTCCCAGGCGCTGCTAAGGGAAGCAGAAGCTCTGGAAAAAGTAGCTGGCAGCCTGTCTGAAGGGTGGGAGGGCTCCCTGACACTGGCTGTAGATGTCATTTTCCCCAACCCGCTGTTAACCCGTATTCTGGAAAGATTTTCCCCGGTTTCCAGGCATACCCGCCTTGAGCTGGTTGAATCCGTTTTGTCGGGGACCACGGACATGCTCACTTCGGGCGAAGCCGATATTGTTATCACCGGACATATTCCCCAGGGCTTTCTGGGAGAACCGTTAATGTCGATACGCTTTGCCCCGGTGGCCCGTTTTGACCACCCTCTTCACCAGTTTGACCGGCCCGTGAATGAAAAAGATCTCAAACAGCACCGTCAGATCGTGATTCGTGACTCCGGGACAAAACGGGAAACCAGTGCTGGCTGGCTGGGTTCTGAGGAAAGATGGACAGTCAGCCACATCAGCTCTTCAATCCGGCTGGTCAAACATGGACTGGGGTTTGCCTGGTTGCCAACCCACCATATTCAGGAGGAGCTGGAAGAAGGCACCGTAAAAATCCTGGAGATTGAGCCCCACAATGACCGATCCATCCCTCTGTTTATGGTATTCCCGGACCCGGACTACAGTGGACCGGCGACCAGAGAGCTGGCCGGAATTTTCCGGGAGTGCTGCCAGATAGGTCCATAGCGGAGGAGCGTTTTCAACTGAGCCGGGTCAAATCACCCAGTTTGCCATCGTCACCGTAGGTAATTTGAAAGCGCCCATAGATGCCTTCCCGGGTGACGAAACGGACCATGATGTCATAGGGTATGCTCATGCTCTGTCCGGTTTCCGTTCGAACCTGAACCATTGTTTTTGTGCCTTTGTAATATTCAAGAACCTGCTGAGAGTTCAGACTGACAGAAAACACCGCCTTGTGCATCGCTCAATCCTTTGTTGTCAGGGGCTGTTCGAAAAAGTTACCTACTATTTTAGCAATCATCCATTGTCTGGAGGCAAGACCCCCTCAGTAATAGGAATACCCCTGAGAGTAATTCCTGACCTTTTCCCCCACTTTATAACCAATATAAGTAAAGGCCAGAATAGGAGCACTGCCTAACAGCGTGGTCGATAGCCAGGGAGAAAGAACCAGTCCCCCGTAAAGGCTGGCAATATAGGCAATGGGCGCTGCAATAATAAAGCCTGCCAGCCCCCAGGGAAGACAGCCAGCGTACTTTCTGGATAGCAACGGGAGGAGCACCGCCAGACCACTGATCAAACCCAGGGGAATAAAGCTGTACAGCTCATGGATCGCCAGGTGGTCCACCGCCCCAAAGCGCAGGTAGCTGGATACCGCATAAGCCGATGGCCAGAACACCAGTAGTGAGGTAAAAAGCAGAAAGGATCTTATAAGTTTCATGGCTATTGCTGTCTCAATGCGAACGGAATCACCACCGTTCCAAGTCCAGAGTCAGGTGTGCTATGGGTCGCGGCACGCCATCAATAAAGGGCTGCCCATTGCCTGATAAAGCCGTGTATTTTAGCGCAATAAAACAACCGGTTACCTGTACAGAAATCAATAATCGGTGGACTTGGGCCGAGAAATCGGTGAAGTATCTTTCATCATGTGGACAAGGTATTCAAGTTACTTATTCTGTAAATGTGAACTGTGAGTCCCTTTCCCTCCCCCTGCAGCAATATTGGCTTTAGTGCTTCCGGGAGGCTTTCGTCCCCAGGTGATCACTTTGAAGTGGTCCCACCAGTGACTTTCAGGGCTCTGATAGGCTTTCAATATCCCCTGATACAGTCGGCTTTCTTCCGCACTCTGATTCTGCAGCCCTTCCAGCTGTAGGGTAGAAAGATACATAAAACGCCCCTCTGGGGTTTCCCCCCCCTGAACCAGTTTGCCACTTGATTCCGCCTGAACCTCAATCAACCCTGCTTCCCTGAAAAGCCGGTGATTCAGGTACGCAGAGTGAAAGGAAATATGTCCTGAACGCTCCAGAGCCTGATAGTCGCCCCCTTCTTTTTTCCAGACTTCATCAGGAGCATCCAGAGTAGACAGTCGATATTTGGCATCAAAAACCCCCATATCATCCACCACCAGAATGCCCCCGGGTTTGAGAGCAGCCACCATCTTTTTGATAACCTGCTCCTTCTCAGCCAGGTGCATCAATACATCCCGGGCATGAATCAAATTATAAGTGTCTGTCAGTGGATCTTTGACAATATCGTGTTCCAACACCCTTAGATGTCCACTTTGCTTTTCCTTTAAAAACCGGATGTCGATATCCGTCGCGGTGACTCTGCCTTTTTCGCCCACTTTATCTACCAGCCACTGGGCAACACCGCCTAGCCCAGAGCCCACATCCAGGCACTGCCACCCGGGTTGTATATTCAATGACTCAAGAAAGCGAAAGGTCCCTGGATTCTGGGTTTCTTCAAGCAACTCCAGCCGCTCCCTGGCCAGCTTCCATTGATTCGAAAGGGTGTAACCGTCCGCCCAGCTCAGGGTTACCCATAACGGGGCCAACAAAGAGACCTTAATCAGGTTATTAAGAAAGGTGCTTCTTCTTAACAGGAGGGTCACAGTGGTTTTCGCTATATTCCGAGCACCGGTCGATGGCATTGGACAGTCTCTTCAACTTAAGCAGGAAAATAGACAGCCAGGAACGGCTGGTACATTGAATCAAGAAAGGGGAGGTTAAATGAATAAAAGAGGCGTTCTTAAAGAACACCTCTTACAGGCAGATAGCAAAGGCTTATTGCCCTGGAGGCTGAGGCATCATACCTTCAGGCAGTTCCATATTATTGGGAACCTGCATCTGCTGCATTACCTGGTTGATGGACTCACGGATACTGGCAATCATCGCCTTATACCCTTCATCAAAACCCCGGTAAAAGGCCAGTTCAGCACCTTTCAAGTCACCACCGGGCTGGGCGATGGCAGGCTGCTTGCCTTCAGGATTTTCCCCTCCAAAAAAGGCTTCCATTGAGGTTGGAACTGTCAGGGCAACACGCCCACCTGACATATACCCATCAATGTAGCGCCCCTTCACAAAAGGGCTCTCGCCGCCAATACCAGAGTTACGGAAAGAGTCAGAAGCCTCGCACCAGCGATCCTTGAACTCACTGGGACTCTCAGCAGAGCGGCAATCGTACTCAACCATGCCCAGAGCGCCTTTAACGGAAGCATATCCATCACGATACCCGGTATCCTCAGGCGCTTCCGACTTGCTTTCAATACTGTGGGAGGGCAGACGGCTCTCCTTGCCCTGACGAGCATCATTAATACCGTTTCGATAGCCTTTCAGATAACCACTGAAAGCATCAGGGTTGCCGGAATGTGGGCTCGTCTCAAATTTACTTTTGGCTTCGCACCAGGTCTGCTCCAGCAAGCCGGCACGGCCCGTGTCCTTACACTCATAAAACTCCTTCTCTACTGTAGGGCTACCCGCAGGAGCAGCCTCGCGAACAGCCGAGGTAACGTCGGGACAATCAGCAGGTTTACTGCACCCTTGTAAAAGAGCCAGCATCCCTGCCAGGGGCAGCAACGCTGCCAGAATCAATCTGCGCATCGAAATCCTCCTATCCAAGGGATTCATCAATTTTTTATTCAATACAGTTTTGACGGGTCTGACTTAATATAGTTCAGTTTTTTTCAGATTTTCATTAACGGTCATTGGCAGTGCCCACCGGAGAGTGAGTGTTGGGAATAAAATGCTTGAGTTCCAGAAGCGCTTCTCCCCCCCGCGAGCAGAGCGCCTCCCAGCTCTCTGGCAGAGCGTTCTGAAGAACCCGAAGCCATTGGTCAAGACTGCAGTGGCCCGGACAACCGGGAATCTTCAGAGAGCGATGGTTCAGGGAAGGGTATATTTCAGGGTTTCCGCTATTCCAGTTCAATTGAAACCCCAAGTGTGAAGCATAGCCAAGCATATCTGGGGACACCCCCAGCAAAGCAATCACCGTCATGAGGCTGATCTCACTGCCCAAATAGAGTGTCCAGCGTTGACACTCCCCCGGAGAACTTTTAAGGCAGTTTTTCACCCTTGTTAAATCAACGATCATCGCCTGAATTAACGGTGTTGCCACCAGCCCGGAAATCCCAGGGTCTTTTGCCATGCTCGATATTATCCAGTGCATTAGAGCTTCCAGCTCATCCACGTCTTTGCCATTCACACCTTCCGGCAACAATAAGCGGTGGTTATTTTGAACAGAAACCAGATCAGTAAATAATAAAAGTGAATAGAAATCAGCGCTTGTATTGGCTAATCCTGCCCATCGCTCAAGTTGTTCTGCATATTGTTTTTTTTTATTCTGCCACTCAGGGCTCTTTTTTATAGCCTCGATCATCCCTGAATACCCGGGGCAACGGCGCATGGGAGAAAATAAGTAATCATTTTCAACGGGAGAAGCATAAACCGGCGGAATCTGTATCCCCCCTGGCAACCCTTTTTTTCCTGGGCTGGGTGGAAACATCCCCTGAAGCAAGGCGCTGGCACTTTGTATGGTGCGATCCAGCCCTCTGGCAAAATGCTGGCTCAAAGAGGGCGTCCAGGTCTCAGACAAGCTATCACCAAAGTAACGGCTTCGAATCATCCTGCCCAGCTGAAGTTCCTGCTCTACCCCCCTGGGGGTTAACTGACCAGCCCCCTCCGGCCAATACTCCGCCATATTTCCCAGAGCCCGTGGGGAACGGTCTCCATGGCGGACCAGGCTAATCAGGTAGTCAGCAGGGGGAGATGCTACTTTGGCAGACGCTGCCATTAACGACAAAGGCAACAGCAAAAACAGTGAACTACAGAACAGGGCAGCAAAATATCTGATTCTCCAGAAAAAAACCGTTGGGGAACCTGCTTTCTGACAGAGGGATTCAGACCAGAAACCTGCTAGCGAAGACCGATGTTTCATTCTTCTTTTCCGCTTGTTCATAAACCCATCGGTCAAGATAGAAAACTTTCAGGAAAACCATTGTTGTTTTATCGTAAATTGCCTCTTTAAAAGCACCTCAGAAGAAAAAAGCTGACCGGTCTCTTTTTATGCTCATAACCAGGCATCGAATGCAGGACTACTGAAAATAGAGAACCACTCAAGATGCCGGTTAGCCTGCTTGAAAAAAAACTAATCCCTAATTCGGCCTGACAGACTCGGGCAGATCCCCCTGGATCCCCATAGCCTGTTGGATAAAAAGCGATTTAATCAATGGCATATGATCGGCTATTTTCAAACCTGCATTTCTCAGCCAGCGTATTCGGATATCATCGGCCCCAAACACATTCTGAAACCCGGCCATGGCCGCCATCATTGCGGTATTGGAGGGCTTCCTGCGGCGCTGGTAGCGGTCAAGAATATGCGGCCCATAAAAATCATCCCCGCGCCTGCAGGCCCTGAGCAGCTCTTCTGAAAGCACCGCCACATCCATGAACCCAAGGTTCACACCCTGGCCTGCCAGCGGATGAATGGTGTGAGCCGCATCCCCCACCAGAACCACACCCTGGCGATGATATTGTCTGGCATGCCGTTCACGCAGGGGAAACCTCAACCGGGGATCTGCATGAATAATGGTGCCAGCGCGACCTTCAAAGGCCTGCCCCAGTTCATCACAGAAAGCGGAATCAGCCAGAGTCTCCAGACGGTCAGCCTGACCCGGCAACAGAGACCAGACAATGGAGCAGTAATGCCGACCCTCCCGGTCTGGCAGGGGAAGAAACGCCAGCGGACCGGTGTCCAGAAACACCTGCCGGGCACACCCCTCATGGGCCCGCTCAGTTTCAACGGTGGTGACTAACGCATGATGAAGGTAGTCCTTCTGGTTTGTGGGGATGCCCGCCATTTGCCTTAATCTTGACTCTGCCCCTTCCGCAGCCACTAAAAGCGGGGCTTCCAGAACAATGCCGTCCGCTAACAGCACCTGCCCTCCACCTTCCCCCGAGAGCTGGTAGCCCACCTCAGGCTGGTCCCCAAAGCAGTGAACCCCTGAATCAGCGAGCTTCATCAACAAAGCATTGCGAATGACGGCATTCTCCACAATGTAGCCAAGGTCTGGCAGCGAAACAGAGTCTGCATCGAAATGAATCTCACCGGTTCCCTCACCATCCCAGACCGTCATCTGCTGGTAAGGACATACCCTCTGGCTCACCATTAATTCCCAGGCACCGAGATGCTTGAACCAGTTGATCGAGGCCGTGGACAGGGCGCTGACTCTTGGTTGCCAGGGCATATCCATGGACAGTGGATGTGCCACCAATGACTGCTGATCAATCAGGGCAACGTTCAGACCGGCTTCTGAATCAGAAAGCGCCAGGGCCAGGGAGGCGCCCACCATTCCGCCCCCCACAATGATGACATCAAATGTCTGCATGACTTCCTTTAACCTGCCTTTACCTGTGGCTGGAGTTGGTTCCAGCACAGTGTTCTGGAAAAACCGAAAGCAATCACAACCCCATGGCCTTACGGGCAAAACGGGATTTCACGGGGGTACAGCGATCCATAGCGGTCAGCCCCAGGTTTCTGGCCAGCACCGATACGGCATCTGTTTTAGAGAACAGTTTGACCAGACCATCACAGAAGCGACTGGTCACCCACTGGTCTTTCTGTTGCTCCTGTTGATAACTCAGCAGGCGCCCCAGATCACCGGGACTGACGCCTTTATCCACAGAGGTGCGAATGCTGTTTGCGAGAACCATTGTGTCTCGAATGGCCAGGTTATAACCCTGCCCGGCAACCGGGTGTATCGCGTGGGCCGCATTCCCCAGAATCACCAGACCGGGACGAACCTGTTCTTTCGCCAGGCTCATGGACAAAGGGTAATGATCCCGCTTGCCCACAGCCAGAAACCGCCCCGCCCGATAGCCAAAACAGGCTTGAAGCCTTGCCAGAAAGCTCCGGTCATCCATAGAGAGAACCTCATCCATTTCACAATCAGGCATCGTCCATACCAGAGCGCTCTGATGTGGAAGCGGATGTTGAAACGAAGACGGCCCGGAACCGGGCATCAAAGGGAGAAGGGCCATGGGGCCTTTTCCGGAAAATCGTTCATAGGCGATACCCTGGTGAGGTCGATCCAGGGCAATATTGGCAATAACCCCATGCTGCTGATATTCAGTAACATCCCGGGCAATGCCCAGCTGATCCATCAGTCCGGAACGGCCTCCATCCACCAGCACCACCAGAGAAGCACGAATCGAAGCTGAACTTAACCGCGCCTCCATCCCCCCCGGAATCGGCTTGAGGGATTCCACCTGGTCAGGGCTGAACAGTTGAATCATACCCTGCTGCTGGTATTCCTTGACCCTCTCCAACAGCGCGTCACCCAGGTAGTGGTTTTTTACCACATAGCCCAGCGCCTCAACCCCTTCATCCCTGGCACTTAACCGGGTAACTCCGAAATGCCCCCGGTCGGACACATGTACCTGCTCAATGGCACAGGCCTCGGAGGAAAGGTTCTGCCACAAACCCAGCCCGTCATAGATACAGCGGGTTCCCCAGGACAGGGCAGAAGCCCTGGCATCAAAACTGGGAGGACGTTCACGAACGGAATCCAGGTCATGGGTTTCCACCAGAGCCAACCGCAGCCCCTGTTGCCTGATGCTGCTCTCAAGGGCACACACCAGGCTGGCCCCGACCAGACCCGCACCAATGACCAGAACATCATAATCCATGGAGGCAACCTCGTCAGAGCAGCGGGAAATCATGGGTGGTCACAACCTCAGCCATTAATGAATTGATAGATTAATGAAGCGTATCCGGAGTCCCGGCCTTGTCAGCCCCCTTATTGGCATCAGTACTGGAGTCCGACTTTGTGCACACTTCGGCAAACACATTCAGCCACGCCAGCCTCACAAACTCGCTGACCTCAACAAACAGCTTTTCAGACTCCTCACTGTCGTCAGTGGCTTCAATCAGACTGATCTGGGCAAAGTCCCGCAGCACTTCCTCCACCATTTCCCCAACTTCCTGGTTCTGAAGCCCCTGGCCAAAACCGGAAACAAAAGACTGACACCAGACTCCCAGTGACTCCGTCCGTTCCCGAAGCCCATCCTCGTCATCCGGAAGCATCAGGCTGGCGGAAAAACTGCCCGATTCAAGCTCTCCAAGGGTATAGCGAAACAACTGACTCAACAGCGACTCTGTCAAATCATCAAAAGAGACATCACCCAGCTGCTCAGACACCTGCTTCAGCCAGTCCTGGACCGCTGGACGACTGCCTGCGGATAACAGCCCACAGAGATAACCATGAATCTCCGATGGGTGGCCATTACCACCCACTTCCACCAACCGGTCCGCCAGTTCATCAAACTGGACCGGTTCACAGGGCTCTGTATCGAAAGTCGTGGTCATCATAATTCCTGATTCATACTGTTTACGGTGAAAAACTGTTTGCAGCCATGTTTTGAATCCATGTTGTTCCATGGTTGGTATTGCACAGATAGAGAGTGGCGCAAAGTGTTTTTCTTCCACTATGGGAACCTGTGAGGATTCTATCAGACTTCTGACTTTTTTTGGGTGGCGCCATCGGGGCAACCCTTCTTGCTTACAACCATTGTTCTGGAATTCTTCAGCAGCTATAGTAAACCCAATAACCGAGCATTCAGGAAACCATGAAAGAGCCTGATTTCATTGCCCTCGACGAGAAAGTGGATTATCTGGTGGCTCTTTGCCAGAAGCTGCGGGAAGAAAACCGCCAGTTGCGCCAGCAGGAACAATCGTGGAGAGCCGAAAAAGCGAAGCTGATGGAAAACAATGACCATGCCCGCCGAAAGGTGGAGGCCATGATTAATCGCCTTCGGACTCTGGAGCAGGAATCATGACGGACCTGAGCGCAACCACCGCCGTAACCATTCTGGACAAAGAATACCGCATCAGCTGCCCTCCCGAAGATCAGGAGGCTCTTCAGGTGGCCGCAAAATACCTGAATCATAAAATGCAGGAAATCCGCACCACCGGCAAAGTGATTGGCGTGGAGCGCATTGCGGTGATGGCTGCACTCAACATCAGTTATGAGTTCATGCAAGTTCGCAACCAGAGTGAAAACGAAAAGCTGGATACCCAGGAACACATCAACCAGTTGCTGGGCAAACTGGACCAGGCGCTGGAGTCCGTAGAGCGCTGACTGATAACCAAAGGTCATTTCCTGCGGGAATCAATAGCCAAAAAAACTTACAGACTTCTGGCCCCCAACCGATATAATGCGCTTGAAACCTCCCTGGCCTGTTTGCCAGCCACCATACGTCCCGAGCCGATAATACCATCCAGGGGGCTCCTCGCAGATGCTGGAGTGCAGGTCCGCCCCGTAGCGGAAAGCCCGATTCGTCTCAGCAGCCCCCACCGTGACCGTTACGGCCACGGGCAAACGTGGCAGCGGCAGGGTGGGGAGGTTTCACTACTGTATCTCCTCTCGTTATGTTGAACGGGACAAAACATCTCCCCCCAAAAAACAACACCTGATCCTTTTCGAGCATGAAATCATCAGCCCCCTCTGAGTAGATCCAAACTGGGCTCGATAGTAATACGGGCAGGATATCTGCGTCAGAAAATCTTGTTCCTCCTGAGCTTTTCCACATATCAGCAAAACCGCTCTCTTGAAGACCTTGAAGTAAATCTTCAGCCACCAGGCTCCTTCTGTCTGTAAATGACAGAACAGAGTCCTACGGGTCACTCTGGGCGTTTAATAAATGAGGACTGTTTCACATACGGCTGAATACAGCCTTTACAGTCATAGGGGAAATAATATGGTAATAGTTATTCATGATTGATAGACCATCATAAGCGTTATTAAATCAAAAGAGGCTTCCAGCATTGACGGCAATCATTGATAACCGTAAACAGGCAGCGAAATTTCTTTATCGGGCAACGTTCGGACCAAAAGTCGAAGATGTTGACCAGCTCCTTAAAACAGGCGTAGAACAATGGCTGGAACAACAATTCAACACGCCACCTCAATTGCACCTTGAGCTCGCCAGAAAATACGCCGGAATAACTGGAACAAAAACCAATGTATATTGCCGGAGAGGCGCCTGGTGGTGCCGAACCCTTTATGCTGAAGACCCATTAAGGCAAAAGGTGGCTTTTGCTTTTAGCCAGATATTTGTTTGTTCAAAATACAATGGGGGCCCAAAAAATGACGAGGCACTTCTGGCTTATTACGACCTCCTGATCAATCATGCCTTTGGTAATTTTCGTCAATTTCTTGAACAAGTGACCCTCAATCCATCAATGGGAACATTCCTTTCTCTGGATGGCAGCCAGAAGGAAAATCCCAAAAAGAATAGGGAAGGTGCGATTAAGTCCCTAGCCATGAGATAATACTCCCATCGCTTCCAGCTTGAGTTTCTGTCCATGAGCCAGCTTAGTTTCGCAGACAGTGAGTTTGTCCATAAACGCAGAACCACCCGCAAAGAGCGCTTTCTGGCAAAAATG
>NZ_JBLYZI010000136.1:0-11582 GCF_057680865.1 Endozoicomonas sp. Z74 | reverse complement strand
CATTTTTGCCAGAAAGCGCTCTTTGCGGGTGGTTCTGCGTTTATGGACAAACTCACTGTCTGCGAAACTAAGCTGGCTCATGGACAGAAACTCAAGCTGGAAGCGATGGGAGTATTATCTCATGGCTAGGGACTTAATCGCACCTTCCTTAGTCGTACAGTCGGCTGACTTCCTCGGCAATAATGGCGATTCCTTTCTCCACCGTCCGGTTGTCACGGGTATAGGTGACCCGTAGGCACTGGTGTTTGTGGGGCCACTGGTCGTCAATGCCCGGGAAGAAATAATGGCCGGATACCACCAGTACATCCCTGGCCTTAAGGCGCTCATAGAGTTCCAGGCTGGAGATGGGCAGGTCTTCAAACCAGAGCCAGAGGAACATGGCCCCTTCCGGTTTGTGCACATGCCAGGGAATATCTCCAAACTGTCGTTTGAGGCAGTCAACGGCAAACTGCGCTTTTTCCTGATAATAAGGGCGAATGGTGTTGTTACACAGGGGGTTAATGCTGTCGTCCCTGATCATATCCAGGGCCAGCAGGCTGCCGGTACTGTTGGGCGCCAGATTCATGATGGCATTGATACCGGACAGTGCCCGGATGACTTGCTCATTGGCAATCACAATGCCGGTGCGGGTAGCCGGCAGCCCAAGCTTGGAAAGGCTCAGGCAGAGAATGGTGTGCTCATTCCAGCAGGGAGTGGCTTCGGTAAAAATCAGTTTTGGAAAGGGTGTCCCATAGGCACCGTCTATGATCATGGGAATATTGTTTTCCAGGGCCAGGCTATCCAGTTTTTCGATTTCGTAATCGGTCAGGACATTGCCGGTGGGGTTGGTGGGACGGGATACGCACAGAGCCCCGGTGCTTTCGTCCACCACCAGCTCCCGGAAATTGACATGGTATTTAAAGGTATGGGCGTCAATGTGTTCGATTTCCGGCTTGTTGGCCAGGAAAAAGTCCTCGCTCAGCCCTGAGTCCGCGTAACCGATATACTCCGGAGCCAGGGGGAGCTGAATCCGTTTATGGCTGCCATCGCCATATTGCCCGGCAAACATATTGAACAGCATGAAGAAGGCGGCCTGGCTGCCATTGGTGAGGGCTATATTGCGTTCAGTGAGCTGCCAGCCAAACTGGCGGTTCAGGTAACCGGCCATTTCCCGGACAAAATCTTTTTCCCCTTGGGGCGGGTCATAGGTGCCTACCAGGCGGGTGAACTCGGCCTGGTTGTCAGTGATTTTGCGCAGCCGATGTCGGAAGATAGCTTCCACTTCCGGGATATGGGCGGGGTTGCCACCGCCCATCATGATTTTTTCCTGGCCATCGGCGAGGGCGTTTCCCAGGTCATCCATGAGGGAGAGGATGCCGGAATGGCTGGTGAATTTTTCGCCAAAGGCAGAAAGCTTCATGCTGACCTCAGTGTTGTCATATAGGGCGTGGTTCAGGGGTGATGCGTCATTATTAGTAGTGTCTGGTGGGTGTTATATAACGCACTGGTGCTGGTGTCTACAGCCGAAAAAATGAGGGGCTTGAATTCAACGGTTTTATTCTCTGGATAATCATGAAATAAGCATGGTCCAACTCCTCCTGCGGGGGCTGTTAAGAAAGAGCAGGCCTCATGATCTCAGGCTTAATTAAGCAAATGCCAGGGTAACAGCTTTTGTTCATGGTTAATCATTAGGCGTTACATTGGCCTGGGTCATCATTATGTGAAGTTTGTTCATTTTCTCTTGAGGCGCCGTTTATTTATCAAGAATAATCAGGGGGAGTTTTTCCATATTATCTGGTCTGCAGTGAAAGCTGACAGCCTGGGATGGGGGGGGGGGATGGTGCAATGAAAATCAGTAAGTTGTTGTGCAATGTAGGACTGACCTTGCTTATGTTATGGCCGCTGCAAGTGATGGGGCAGGAGAGTGAGCAATCTGTGAAAGAGCTGAAGGTGTTTCAGTTTAATATCTGGCAGGAGGGGACAGAAGTAAAGGGAGGGTATGATGCAATTATTGATGAAATTATTCGTTCAGATGCAGATTTAATTGCATTGAGTGAGGTGAGAAATTATTGGTTCAGAGATCTTCACACACGGTTGATTGAATCTCTACAGGAAAAAGGGTATCGCTATTATGGCGAAAAAAGCACGGATACAGGCTTGCTTTCACGTTACCCTATTATAGAGCAGACAGCTCTGTACCCTGTAAGGTTTAACCATGGCTCAATCACAAAGGCATTGATTGATGTCCAAGGTCAGACGGTGGCATTTTATTCTGCGCATCTGGACTGGAAAAACTGCAGTTTATACTTGCCCAGAGGTTATCACAGCAGCAGCTGGCGTCGGTTGGAAGAGCCCGTTGTTGATATTGATGAGATTCTCAGGGATAACGCAAAGTCTAAACGGGGTGAAGCCATTGAGGCATTTATATCGGATGCCCAAGAGGAGAGAAATAAAGGCCACCTGGTGATATTGGGGGGAGATTTGAATGAACCTTCTCATCTGGACTGGGTAGCCAGTACTCAAAACCTATATGATCATCAGGGGCTGATTATTCCCTGGCCAACCACTCTTAGCCTGGAGGAGGCCGGGTTTCAGGATGCTTACCGTGAGCAGTATCCCAACCCACTGACTCACCCGGGCTTTACATTTCCTTCTGATAATCCGGCGGTGAAAACGGGCAAGCTTGCCTGGGCTCCAAGGGCGGATGAGCGGGATCGAATCGATTTTATTTTCTACGACCCTTCTCAGGGGTTGTCCCTTAAGGATATTGTCATCATCGGACCCAGCCGTTCTATCGTGAGGAATGAACGTGTTGAGGAGGAGGGAGAAGACCGGTTTGTACCTCCTTTGAACATTTGGCCAACGGACCACAAAGCGCTTTTAGCTACTTTTTCAATGTTGGCCGCGGTTGACTCAGAATAAGTCAAATGTACTATTGTCCAGAGCCTGTTGTTTGGCAATGCTGAATGACAGGCCCTCCAAAATACCATTGATTGCCTTTATGGCCCGATGTATCTCAGGATCACGCTGCTTTAGTGTTATTTTGCAGTGCGTTGCATGCGCTGGTGGCGGGGTTTCACTTCTCTGACTCTATTTGAAATATAACCTTCACTGGAGAAGGGTGACTATTATAATCATGCATAGACTCGATGTGCTTTTATAAGTTGATACTTATGTCCCTTCAATCCTTTCTCCAATCCTGCAAGGAGGCCAGTATCCGGGATTCGGCCGCTTCAGAGATTGAACAAATACTGAAGATGAGCCTGGGTCCGTCACAGGAGAAAATGAACTGGTTTCCTGAGCCCAGTAAAGGGGAGGTTATTCCTCTGTGTGAGACAGAACGCCTTACCCTTCTCTATGCCTGCTGGCCTCCGGGTTTTGAAACCCTACCCCACAACCACATGCTGTGGTCAGTGATTTCTGTGTTTCAGGGCATTGAACGACAGGTCTTGTTTTCCAGGGAGGGAGCTAAAATAAAAGCCGTTGAAACCCTGGAGCTTCAGGCCGGTCAGGTGAAGTTTTTTCCTGCATCGATGATCCATAAGGTCAGTAACCCCTGCCATGATTTTACCCTGGCAATTCATGCTTACGGTGGGAAGCTGTCATCACAGCCCCGCAGCCAGTGGAACCCGGTTTCTCTGGACCAGGAGTGTCCCTTTGACCGGGAGGCTTCCATGAGGCAACTGCAGGAGGTAAACCGCAGGCTGGGGATGACTTGAGGCGGGGTGTGCAAGGTTTTATTCAATTCCTGCTGGTCAAATGGCTCAGGGTAGGTACAATGCGCAATTGTTTCTTTGTGTAAAGTGTTTTCTCAAAAAACACAGAGAACTGGAAGCAAACAAGCAGAAGTAAATGAGCATAAAGAGCGCCTACGGATCAGGCGCACAAGGCAACAATAAAAAAGCAAAACGCGGCGCCGGAGAACCTGGCGGCTTACAGGAGCAACCATGAAAAAAATAACAGCTCTGCTGGCTTTTCTGCTGGCGTTCAGTACCAGTCTTGTGGCGTCTACCAACGATCTGTGGAAAGCGTCTACCCTCAATCAGATTATGGATCGGAAAGTCCTGCGGGTGGGCCTGGACGCCGGTTATATGCCTTTTGAAATGACCAACAAGCAGGGAAAAATCGTTGGTTTTGATGTGGATATCGCCCGTCAGATGGCGAAATCCATGGGGGTCAAGCTGGAGATTGTCAATACCGCCTGGGATGGCATTATTCCAGCACTGGTGACCGATAAGTTCGATATCATCATGTCCGGCATGACCCTGACGGCGGAGCGGAATCTGCAGATTAACTTTGCGGAGCCGTATATTGTCATCGGGCAGAGCGTGCTGGTTCGCAAGGGCCTGGAAAATGAAATCAAGTCCTACAAAGATCTGAATGATTCAAAATATACCCTGGTGTCAAAACTGGGTACCACCGGTGACCTGGCCGCCAAGCGCTACCTGAGCAAAGCCAAACTGCGTCTGTTTGAAACGGAATCAGAAGGGGCCATGGAAGTGGTGAATGGCAAAGCCGATGCCTTTATCTATGACCTGCCGTTTAATGCCGTCTACTCCAGCCAGAGCCCTGGCAAGCTGGTTCACCTCAGTGAGCCTTTCACCTATGAACCTCTGGCCTGGGGCGTGCGAAAAGGCGACCCGGATTTTGTCAACTGGTTGAATAACTTTATGCGTCAGATCCGTGGCGATGGTACCTATGACAAGATCTATGCCAAGTGGTTCGAAAGTTCCGAGTGGCAGAAGACGCTGAAGTAAGCGGACTGTGAATCCGAGTAAACCCGCAAAAGGCCGACCTTTGCAAATGGAAAAGCAGCCCAGCCAGGTTCTGTGGAACCTGGTATTTGCTGCACTATTGCTGCTGTTGGGTCTGGGTATCTACAAGTCCAGTTAATCGATTGACTATATCTGGCGCTGGGAGCGTATTCCCCAGTACATTGTTTACCAGGCACGGGATGAACTTCGCGCCGCATTTGATGGCACCGTTGAGCAAAACGACCAGGGCCAGTTACTTCTGGTGAATGATCTGGATGACAGTGAGCAGTTACTGATCACAGGCTTTCAGGAGTTAACCGTTGGCGATGGCGATCTGATTTTTGAAGGGGATCTTCTGGCTGTTAATTACCAGTGGCAACCCGGCCCCATCAGCAAAGGTCTCTGGATGACCATCAAGCTGTCTCTGGCCTCTATTGTCTTTGCCATTGCTCTGGGCGTCCTGGCAGGGCTGGCCCGGATATCCCCCAACCCGGCCTTGAGAAACTTTTCCATTCTCTATGTGGAACTGATCCGGGGGACCCCCCTTCTGGTTCAGATTTTCATCGTCTATTTCTTTATCGGCACGGTACTGGACCTGGATCGGTTTACCGCGGGAGTGGTGGCCCTTTCAGTATTTACCGGTGCTTATGTGGCGGAAATTATCCGGGCCGGGATTGAGTCCATCAGCCGTGGGCAGATGGAAGCGGGAAGAAGCCTTGGGATGAGCCGCAGTATGACCCTGCGCTACATTATTCTTCCCCAGGCATTTAAACGGGTTTTGCCGCCACTGGCCGGTCAGTTTATCAATCTGATCAAGGACTCCTCCCTGGTGTCGGTGATCTCCCTGACGGATCTGACCAAGGCGGGCCGGGAAGTGGTGAGCGTTACCTTCAGTCCTTTTGAGGTGTGGTTCAGCGTGGCGCTGCTCTATCTGCTCCTGACCGGTGTGCTGTCGTACGTGGTCCGTCGTTTGGAGGTGAAGTATGCGGTTAGAGACTGAAGCCATTATCCAGGCCAGTGGCGTGGAAAAGGTGTATCCCAATGGGGTTCATGCTTTGAAAAAGGTGTACCAGACCATTCATGAAGGTGAGGTGGTGGTGGTCATCGGCCCCAGTGGCTCCGGAAAATCCACCTTTCTCAGAACCCTGAATCAGCTGGAAACCATTAACGATGGGGAAATCATTGTTGACGGGATTTCCCTTACCACTGAGGGCGATGTGAATAAGTTGAGGGAAGAGGTGGGGATGGTGTTCCAGTCCTTCAACCTGTTTCCCCATCTGTCGGTGATGGACAATATCTGCCTGGCACCCATGAAGGTTCGGGGTTTGTCCAGAACCGAGGCGGTTGATCGCGCAAAAACACTGCTGCTGAAGGTGGGGCTTTCTGACAAGGCGGACAGTTATCCTCCCCAGCTTTCTGGCGGTCAGCAGCAGCGGGTGGCCATTGCCAGAGCGCTGGCTATGCGCCCGAGGATCATGCTGTTTGATGAACCCACCAGTGCCCTGGACCCGGAAATGGTGGGGGAAGTGCTGGATGTGATGAAACAGCTGGCCAGTGAGGGCATGACCATGGTGGTGGTCACTCACGAGATGGGGTTTGCCCGGGAAGTGGCGGACCGTGTCCTGTTTATGGACGATGGTGAGCTACTGGTGGATGCTGAACCCGATGCCTTCTTTGACCAGCCGGAGAATGAGCGGTTAAGAACGTTTCTGAATCAGGTGATTTGATGATCTACGGATTATGCCGGAACTTGGTTGGAGAGTATTGAGTTCTTTATAACGGAACTGCTTGATCAGGAGGGAGCAGCGCTGGCTCTGACGGCCAGGCTGCTTGTTATTCAAAGGGTCTGGTAAGGAAAGGTTTAATGACAAAAAGTACAATAAAGTATTGGAATCCTTTGGCGGAAATAAACAGCACAAAATGGAATTCTGTTACTGGGCTTGAAGGGCTTGCAGAAGAGTTAACTTTAAGTATTGATTCTGAGAGTGGAGAATATACCCGACTTACGAGATTTCATGCTGGAGCAGATACCGCCATATTTGGAGGAAAAAGCCATGATTACCCTGAAGAAATCTTTATAGTGAGTGGTCGGCTATATGATGCTGCATTTGATATGTGGCTTGAGCAAGGGCACTATGCGAGCAGGCATCCAGGAGAAACTCATGGGCCTTTCAAATCCGATGACGGCTGTATTGTTCTTGAGGTGTCCTTCTCAAACAAGGTAGAAGAAGAAAAGTGAACATCATCAGGTGAAGACAAGTAATGGAATTTTTTACAGCTGTTTTGCTTTTTTCAGCATCAACAACGGTTACTCCAGGCCCCAATAATGTGATGATCATGGCGTCTGGAGTAAATCATGGAGTAAAGAAAAGCCTGCCTCATCTGATGGGGATTTGTTTCGGGTTTCCAGCAATGGTGGTAGCAGTTGGCCTTGGCTTTGGCGTTGTTTTTGAAAAAATGCCCGTTTTGCATGAGGTCATAAAAGTAATCGGTGTTCTTTACCTTGTATATTTGGCTTTCCTTATTGCAACCGCCTCTGCGAGCTCTCTGGAAAACGAGGAGAGCAAGCCATTTAGTTTTTTGCAAGCAGCGATATTTCAGTGGGTTAATCCGAAAGCATGGATAATGGCAACTGGAGCAATTGCAGCATATACAACAGTGAACTCTAATGTATACATGCAGGTTCTATTCATCGCTCTAGCTTTTTTTGTTGTAGCGTTTCCTGCTGTTGGTGTTTGGTTGGTTTTTGGGGCAAATCTGAAAAGGATACTCAAGAAGCCTGAGCACCAGAGAAGGTTTAACATTAGCATGGCGATACTGCTGTTGGCTTCAGTTGCACCAATAGTTCAGGAATTAGCAATAGAGTACGTGGTCTAGCGCAAAAATCCAGCGGGCACTTTTGGCCCGCTTTCTTAAATGGTGTCAATCACGTCACTTAGAGGAAGAAGTCCGTTGTTTCACGGCCCATCACCACGCCACCAAAGTTCCGGGCGTATTTGGCGGGCTGATTGGCCACATGGGTGCGTCCGGTCTGGATATCCCGGAACACCTGGTTGATTTTGTGGCTGTTGAAAATGCCTGCAGACCCGCAGTGCAGATAAAGCTCGGTAATGGCATCGGCACAGCGGGAACCCACCACGGCGGAGTCATAACGCATCTTGACCCGCTCCTCAATGTCCAGGGGCGCTTCATTGTCTGCCCGGTCGCAGAGAATATCGAAGTTATTGAACAGAATGGTCTTCAGGTCACTGATCACCATCATGGCATTGGCCGCCGCCGCCTGGGCACCTGGATCCTCAATGACCGCTTTACCGTCATGAAGGGCGATCCGCTTGCGGTTGAATTCAACAAAGTCATCCACGGCCCCTTTCAAGGCACCAATGGCAGAAGAGGATACGGCACGGACAAAGATCTGGCCAAAGGGAAGGCGGAACAGAGGCGCCGTGTTGACGGCATTGCCGGGGCTGTTCTGCATAAACCCGTCCAGAGAGCGGTGGGTGCGGTACTCAGGGACGAATTTGTCCTTGACCACAACGTCGTGGGAACCCGTGGCCTGAAGACCCAGAGTATCCCAGTTATCCTGAATCTCATAATCTTCACGGGGGACCAGGAAGGTTCGATAGTCCGGTGCTTCTCCTTCGTTTTTAGGCGGTACAATGGCGCCCAGGAAGGCCCACTCACAATGTTTGGAGCCGGAAGAAAAGCCCCA
This sequence comes from Endozoicomonas sp. Z74, assembly GCF_057680865.1. NCBI lineage: Bacteria > Pseudomonadati > Pseudomonadota > Gammaproteobacteria > Oceanospirillales > Endozoicomonadaceae > Endozoicomonas > Endozoicomonas sp. Z74. The sequence goes on along the minus strand of NZ_JBLYZI010000136.1, from coordinate 3,140 downwards.
TTTGCCACTGAGTTTGAAGCCGCCTTCCACGTGCTCAACCTTACCCACGGGCATATAGGAGGAAGAGATCAGGACACTGGTGTCGTCTCCCCAGACATCCTGGGCCGCACGGTCATCAAACAAAGCCAGCTGCCAGTTATGGATGGCCACCACACCCAGTACCCAGGCTGAGGACATGCAGCCTTCCGCCAGGGTCATCTGGACTTCAAAAAAATCGTGGGGCTTGAGTTCATAGCCGCCCCATTTGGCAGGCTGGAGAATGCGGAAAAACCCTGCTTCCTGGAAGTCGGCAATGGTCTCCTCATGAAGGTAACCATTGCTGGCGGCTTCCTGGCTGCGCTTTTTGAGGACGGGCACCAGCTCACGGGCGCGATCGTACAGTTGTTGCCGAATCTGATCTTGGTTACTCATTCTTATTATCTCCAGAGTTCACCCATTACCGCTATCACTCTGGATTGAAACAGGCTGGCTTGTGCTTCACATACTCTAAATGGACCATTGGGGGGGGGTAGACATACTGTTTTGACCTACCCAACCTCAACGATCATAAAGACACCCGGGAAATCGCTATCCAGCTCCACACCTGCAGCCAGCTGATCGACCCTGCCCAGGGCATGATCATCTGGGACGATATCGCCCTGCATTATGAGAAAAGCAGCCCACAGAGCACCGGTTGATTGAACGGTTGAGGGAAGGCTACCAGCAACGCCTGTTAATGGGGTATTCCATCTGAGGGCATCATGCAGACAGCAATCCTGCTCATGCAATAAACGACAGAATATTAACACTGATACAGGTCAATACCAGTCAGTCTGACCTATAGGATCATCCGCTGGTTTTTCAGGTGGATAAGCCGATGTCATTTGTAGCCTATATGAGCATTAAAGGAGAACGGCAGGGGCTGATTGCCTCGGGCGCTTCTTCAGAATCCTCTATGGGGGCCAAATGGCAGGAACACCACGAGAATGAAATTCTGGTCTATGGCTATTCGGGAGAGATTTTAAACGCCGGTGGAAAGCGGGAGCATCAGCCACTGGTGATCCTGAAAGAGACGGATAAAACTACGCCCCTGTTACTGACCGCCTGTGCCACCGGTGAGCATCTCACTGAATGTAACCTCAAGCTTTATCGCATCAACATCAAAGGTGAATTTGAGCACTATTACACCATTGTCCTCAGGGGTGCGGTGGTGTGCTCCATGGTAACCCGCTCTTCCGATTGCCGTGGGCAGGAAGAGACGGTGGCTCAGGGGAATGAGGAGAGAGTCGGGTTCCGATACCGTAAAATTGAATGCCGACATGAAGCAGCGGGCACCTTTGCTTCCGACACTTGGGGTGAGAGCGGCATTGCCGAGACAAAGCCACAGGCAGGGCTAACTGCCCAAACATCGTCTTCCAACAAAAAATCATCAACCGGGAGTTACCCGGTTTCTGCTGAGGCGGTTGACCAACAGGCCATCAGGAGCCAGAAACAGAAAAGTGACCATCGGGCATTGGAAACCCTGAGAACGGCTGGTTCATACACTCGCCCGGTGGATACCTCCAGTCAGTCGTCATATCCCGCCTCCCGGTTCCATGTGGAAACCCAGGGCATTGAGCATGTTGACCTGGCAGTGCTCAGCTACGAAGAAGCCGTAGAGTTTGCAGAGAACAAATGGCTGGAACTGAACGGTAAAGACAACCTGGGTGATGCCAAAAAATTCTGGGATCTGGGCAATGGTTCCCGGGATGCCGTGTCTCTGGCAAAAGCTCTGGGCGGCTTAGGCGTAATGGCCTATGAGAAGGATGGAAAGATTATTCTCAAGGGGTACAAACAGCACTTGAAAACCCTGGTAAAGGGCAACCGCTGGAATGCCAATAATCCCCAGATGGTGCAATTGGGGCTTGGCAAGGTCAATATGGCCAGGAAGCTTATCAAAGGCACCATTTTCGTAGATATTGCCTTTGCCGCCGTTGTTAATGCGATTGATACGGTGTTTGATGAAGAGAAAAACGGGGTGGATTTTGTTGGTCGAACGGGGATTGATATTACCAAGGGGCTGATTGCGATGGGGGTAGGAGCTGGAGCAGGTGTCCTCGCAATGTTAGCCATGTCTGGCATGGTTTTAGTAGGAGGGGTTGTGTTTGCAGCTATTTCCTTTGGAGTGAGCATAGGTCTAGATGCAATGGATAATCACTATGAAATTACAGATAAATTAGTGCAAAAATGGAAAGAGGCCGCAGAAAATGCTAATGAAGATTAAATTAATACTCTTATTTTGTGCCCTCTTTTTTTTGGTGTCTGGACTAGGCTCTGCTTACTTTTTTATCACAGAAGTAGAAGCCCTCCTGAACCCGTTAACTGAAAGGGTTCGGCTGATTGGTTACTTGAACTACCTGGCACTATTTGGTCTTATTCCCATATCAATCTCCTTAATTTTTGCATCAGTTTATAGCCTTGTTACGGATACTAAAATAGACCCTTATAGCGGGGTGGGAAAAGCGGTCACTTATAGTTTTTTTTGTGGAACGCTGCTGTTTGTTTTACTTGGACTGGCAGGAAGGGTGTATAAAGGCATAAGGGTTGATGACGCTGGATATGTCAAATGTGTAAAAGAGTCTCGAACGTCATCCAAAAGCAGCTGGAGGGTTTATGCAAAGTCGATGGATCTGTGCAAAGACTCATCGGGTATAGCTGGAGGCTAGAAGAGACATAGGGAATGCCGTAGCTCCCAGTCTAGCGTCAGTTGGAAGGGATTGGTGATTTTCTTTGGAATGAGCATAGGTATAGAGGCAATAGATAACCACTATGAAATATCAGGTGAAATAGTGCAAAAATGGAAGTATGCGGCCAGTTATGAATACCAAGAGTAAATTGGTTTATTTGTCCAGCATCATTTTCTTTACTGCTTTCGGTTGGGCCGGCTTTTACTTTTTATCCCATGAAATCAGCGTTATCTTTAGGAGTTACCCACGAATTGTGGACACCCCGCTAAGTTAGATTACAGTCTAACTGGGAGGTGTATCATGAGCCGATATAGAAACCCTGCTTATACCGAAGAGTTCCGAAAAGAAGCTGTTCGTCTGGCAGGCTTACCAGACCACAAAGCTTCTGCTGTTGCTGAACAGCTCGGTATCAGCGTACAGCAGATCTACAATTGG
>NZ_JBLYZI010000135.1:0-11613 GCF_057680865.1 Endozoicomonas sp. Z74 | reverse complement strand
ACCTTCTCAAGCTTGATACTTCAGTGAAGGCTGGTATCAAGAACAAACGTAAAACCTGTGGCTGGGATGAAGACTATATGATGAAAGTGCTTGGGCTGATTGATTCTTGATCATGTTTTTGCCCTGGGTAGTGACCCCACTGATGCGAGTATCCCATGACAACTGGACGGCGGTTATGTCATTGCTCATTAAGGCGTTATATAACTTATTCCAGGGCCCAGGGAGCTCTGCAGTATCCCCAGGCAGCGCGGCCACCGGGTACAGATTCAAAACCCTGCTCTGGCCATCAAAGGCATAACTGAATTCGAGAATAAAACGCTTTCTAACCGTGGGGTCATTCACCAGTATCTGCTCTGAGCCCAGCCTCTGCCCCGCAGCATAGCTGGCAGCACTGCTGATCGCCGTAGGAGTGACAACGGTAGTCAAGGTGAACAACACCATGTGCAGAGCCGGGTTTGTGACAAAACTGGCCACCTCTGTGGCAACTGCAACATTGCTATAACCCGTTGCCACCATAATAGCCAGGCTTCCCAGCAGTGACTGGGGAGACAGCAGCTGGGTCGGGGCAAAATAACGACGGTAGGTGGTATCTCCGGCAAAGGTCATAAAACCACCCACGTTATTGAACTGAGGAAAGCCCGGCAACCAGGGGCGAGCAGCTGAGTAAGCCTGACTCATCTGCTCAAGGGTATAGGAGAAGCCATTTCGCAGGCTTTCGGAGAAGAACTGCCCAGTAGCACTCCCTTGCTCATATGCGGACTGAGTGAACCGGCTCAGGGACTCATAAGGAAATTCAGGCAATTCTCCATAGAGATAACTTGCATATCGGCCTGTTTTTTTTATCATCCCCCCAAGAGCAAAATCAAATGCATCAACCCAGTCGCCATAAGAGTATGAACGGTGGCTTTTATGTTCATTAACCAATGGCACATATGCCTTGCCACCTATGCCCCCCATACTTTCATCGAAAGTGCGTTGGTTTTTCTCAAGCTGCTTAAGATTGATATCCAGCCCTTTAATGGGTACTGCCGGTTTCGCCTGAGAGAAACTTTGTGTACAGGTGAGCAAAACAAGTACAGCCAATATTAAACTGCATGGACGGTTATAACCTTTCGATGCAGATCTCAGAAATCTTCGACCATTTATTATTGAAATAATTGCAACGACTGTTTTTGACTGTTTTCTTGAATACATTCTCAAATATCTTTTCAGGCCCAATCCATTGCGCTTATCAATGGTCAGATTCCCATTGTTTCAATAACCAAACTGGCTATTAATTGGGAACATCGTCATTTCAGAATCTGTTGCCAGATTCACACTTTTGGAAAAAAGACACAGCCCACTAATAGCCACTTGTTTTGCTTATAGCTGTTTAGTGCTGTCCAGTCTTCGAAGCTGAATCGCTTCCGCCAGATGCTTTTTCAAAACAGGCTCAGACGCATCCAGATCCGCCAATGTCCGGGCTACCCGCAAGGTACGGTGAAGCGCTCTGGCAGAAATACCCAAACGATCACCCAGGCGGGTCAGTAATCCTTTTTCCTGTTGCCCCAATTGACAGACTCTCTGAAGCTCTTTGACAGAAAGTCGGGCATTGGTTTTTCCCTGACGTTTCAGTTGTCGTTCCCGGGCATTAACCACCTGCTGGCGGGCACCTCGGGAGTTCACAGACTGACCAGCCCCCGAGTCCTGATCACCAAGAATAGTCTGGGTACTCTGTGATGCAACCTCAATCTGCAGATCGATCCGGTCAACCAGTGGGCCGGACAGTCGGTTGCGGTACCGGGTTATTTGTTCCGGACTGCACCGGCAGGAACGCTGCTGATCTCCAAGGTATCCACAGGGACAGGGATTCATGGCACCAATCAACTGAAAAGAAGCCGGATATCGCTCACTGCCGCGAACTCTGGTTATTATGACTTCTCCACTTTCCAAAGGTTCCCTCAGCGTTTCCAGGGCTTGTCGCTGAAATTCGGGCATTTCATCCAGGAACAGAACGCCGTTATGGGCATAGGAGATTTCACCGGGCCTGGGCTGGCTACCACCACCCGCCAGAGAAATAGCAGAGGAAGTGTGGTGGGGCGCCCGAAAAGGGCGTTGTTTCCAGCCAAGCGTCCCCTGGCCCGCTTTCAGAGAATGAATAGCCGCCACCTCCAGGGCTTCTGCCTCCGTCATTGGCGGAAGTATCCCCGGCAGTCTTGAGGCCAGCATGGTTTTTCCGGAACCGGGGGGACCAAAGAGCAGGATGTGATGGCTTCCTGCGGCGGCGGTGATCAGAGCCCGCTTGGCCTGGTTCTGTCCCTGGACGTCAGCCAGGTCCGGATAGCGGGTATGGGTGACAGAAGTGTCGGCCTGACTGGGGGCAATCTGGATTTTGCCACTGATGTAACCACAGACTGTAGACAGGCTGCTGGCCGCAATCACCCGGGTTCCACGAACCATTGCGGCCATGGAGGCATTCTGGCTGGGAGTGATGAGCTCTCTCCCCTGCCGGTCACAGGCAGCGGAAGCTGGCAAGATAGCCCTGACCGGCCTTAGCTGGCCGGACAGGGCCAGCTCACCCAGAAATTCACGGTCTTCCAGCACCGTTGTCGGAAGTTGCCCTGAGGCAACAAGAATCCCCAGGGCAATGGGCAGATCAAAACGGCTGCCTTCCTTTGGCAGGTCGGCGGGCGCCAGATTGACCGTAATGCGACTATCGGGAAACTCAAAACCACTGTTGATCAGAGCACTTCTGACCCGGTCTTTGCTTTCACGAACGGCGGCTTCCGGGAGACCGACAATATTCAGGGCAGGCAGCCCTGCCGAAAGATGCACTTCCACCGAAACGGCAGGAGCATGAATGCCGTGACATGCCCGGGTATGAACCTGTGCCAGTCTTGATACCATCGATGATTGTTGACCGCTTACACTGCTCTGGATCAACAAAGATAGCAGGTTGACTACAAGCTGCCTGGACGATCAGCTATTCACTGGGTGATTCGTCTGTTGGAGTCAGAGAACCGCTCTCATGGCTCTGCAGGGCTTCAACGATTTTTTCCAGCTCCTCCAGTCTTTGCCGGGTATGCTTCAGCACCGCCACCTGAGTATCGAACTCCTCCCGGGTCACCAGCTCCAGACGGGAAAGAGCGCTGCTGACCAGAGCCCGGATGTTATTTTCAATATCTTCCCGGGTACGGCTTTTTTCACCACTGAGCATCTCTCCGGCCTTGCCGGCAATGGTGTTAATCAGTGTGGCTTTGTCAATCATCAGTAATGTCTGGCTGGGTGCGGTCAATAGAATCAATGCCGATGAGCATACCATAAAACTGCCATTTGCCGATGATTCCAGTCGATAGCTGATCGGGCTGCTATGGCTGCTTTCCATAAATCTGTGCCAGCCGTTCTTTAAGATATTCACCTGCGGTAACCGGTGGGTACTTGCGGGCCTCATCAGGATAAAGATCTTTTGAGTCAACCAGAGCACTCGCTGGCGGCGCCACAAAAAGGATAAGGGAATACCGTTCAGGCCAGACACTGAGAGTTTCATCCGCAAAGACTCTGTGGGGCGTGGCCACCAGGCGGTCATTACTCCAGCGGGAAAGCATGTCGGCCACATGAACCAGAACAGTGCCCGGTTTTCTTTTCAGTGACCGCCAGCGACCCTGAATGTCTCTAACCTGGAGCCCTTCTGCGTCATCCAGCAGCATCACCACTGAGAGCGTATCGAAATCGGTGTGTTCACCAAATCGTATATTTCCCCGCCGCTTTGTCTGTCCCATAGCAGGATAGTGGTTCAACCGGAAAGTGCTGTTGGCCACCTCCAGCCGGTGCTGATTGACCAGAAAACCCGCTTCAAGGGAAAGGGCTTTCTCAATCAGTGCAAGAATAGAACTGGCCGCAGCACTGGCCTCTTTCCGGTAGGCTTCCAGCTCAGCCATCAGGCCGGACTCCCTCAATGGCTCAGGCCAGTCCGATGGCTTCATGCCATTAACTATGTCCAGGGACTCAACGTAATGCTCCCGGTAACTGCTATGGGTCGTGCCATATTGCTCACTCCCCGGACCGGTGTAGCCCCGGACATAACCGGGCACCCCAAAGCGGAATTTGGCCTTTTCTGACGGAGAGTATCCATGAAAGAAACGCCGGGCCGTACGGAGTATGTTTTCTCTCACACTGTCTGAAGCCAGAGGCAGCCCACTGAAATAGGCGATACCTGTCGTGGTATAGGCGCTGAGCAGTTGCGAAGGCGCATCCGGGTCATTGACATCAATAGTGACAATCTCAGTGTTATGACGGTCTTCCAAGGGGGCTCCAGAAACGGTAATGAAAGGCATTGCGACGATCAGCAGGCCAAATAAAAAAAACCAAGCCCTGATAAGAACCTTTGCTCCCATTTCCCGAAGGGGTTCTGAGAAAGCGTTAGCCTTGTTTGCCCGAAGCCTGAAAAGGCTCTCTGGAAAAAGTGCTTTCATTCGCATGCTTCTTTTTGGTGCACGAATGCAGGGCGCGAAAGGGTTACAGTGCATCAATATAGTGCATTCACGGAATACATCTGCTTTTTGTAACCCTCTTAATGGCGGCTTATGGGCCTGGCTCTGATAACGCAAGGGGATGATCAAAGCTGGCACAATGCCTGCATAAGTGAAAACCGCAAAGAGGGTGGTCGGTTACCGGCTGTACTTAAAGAGTCACTGAATTGTTTTCCTGCCGGTTGCGCTTGTAACAGAAATGGAAATGCGTAGACTCGGGAAACTGCAGTTTATCCAGATCACCCCTCCCGGATAACGCTTTCGGTCAATACTCGCAGATAAAAATCAGCCAGGAGAATCGTCGATGAAGTTGGTATCAGCCATTATCAAGCCCTTCAAGCTTGATGACGTGCGTGAAGCACTTTCGGATATTGGTGTTCAGGGAATCACCGTCACTGAGGTCAAGGGGTTTGGGCGCCAGAAAGGGCATACCGAACTCTATCGCGGTGCTGAATATGTGGTGGACTTCCTCCCCAAGGTCAAAATTGAAGTGGCCATTGCCGACGACTTGCTGGATCAAGTCATTGAAGCGGTGTCCAATGCGGCCAATACCGGCAAGATTGGTGATGGCAAAATTTTTGTCACCGCCCTTGAGCAGGCGATCCGGATTCGTACCGGCGAAACCGGTGCAGACGCCATCTGAGCCAGCATAAACCCTTTGGCTGAACGCCACCGGATACGGTGAACATTCAGCAGTAAAAGTCACCATCAGTCTTGAGCCGTATATAAACAGCCTTGGGCTGAAGAAAAAAGATAAAAACAATTTAAATTTTACTGGGAGGGGTCCCGTGGAAGATACAACTCAGTTGTCGTATGCACTCGACACATTCTACTTTCTTATGTGCGGCGCACTGGTCATGTGGATGGCCGCTGGCTTTGCCATGCTCGAAGCTGGCCTGGTGCGCTCCAAGAACACCGTTGAAATTCTCACCAAGAATGTGGCCCTGTTTGCCATAGCCTGCACCATGTACCTGCTGTGCGGATACCAGATCATGTACCCCGGCGCTAATGAAGGCGGCATTCTGCCTATGTTTGGCACCCTGCTGGGGACAGAGAACAGCGTTGAAGCGGTGGTCGCCGGTGGTGACGACGCGCCTTATTACTCATTGCGCTCTGACTTCTTCTTCCAGGTGGTCTTTGTGGCAACCGCCATGTCCATCGTCTCCGGTGCCGTGGCTGAACGGATGAAACTCTGGGCCTTCCTGCTGTTTGCTGTCTTTATGACCGGTTTTATTTACCCGGTACAGGGTTTCTGGAAGTGGGGCGGTGGTTTCTTGAACGCAGCAGGCTTCCAGGACTTCGCCGGTTCCGGCGTGGTTCACATGGCCGGTGCCTCCGCTGCTCTGGCTGGTGTCCTGCTGCTGGGTGCCCGCAAAGGCAAATACACCAATGGGGGGGCCATCAATGCCATGCCCGGTGCCAACCTGCCTCTGGCAACCCTGGGAACCTTTATCCTGTGGCTGGGCTGGTTTGGTTTCAACGGAGGCTCGCAGCTGAAAATTGCCGACGTTGAAAACGCCAACGCCGTTGCCCAGATTTTCGTCAACACCAATGCCGGTGCCGCCGGGGGTGTCATTGCTGCCCTGATCGTAGCACGACTGCTGTTTGGCAAAGCGGATCTGACCATGGCCCTGAACGGTGCCCTGGCAGGACTGGTCGCCATCACTGCGGAACCTCTGACTCCCACCGCTCTTGGCGCAACCTTGATCGGTGCCATGGGTGGCGCCCTGGTCGTCTTCTCCATCCTGGGTCTGGACAAACTCCGCATTGACGACCCGGTAGGTGCCATTTCAGTGCACGGTGTTGTGGGTATCTGGGGTCTTCTGGCAGTTCCCCTGACCAACAGTGATGCCACAATCGGAGCACAGCTGCTGGGTATTGCCACCATCTTCGCATGGGTGTTCGCCGCTTCCCTGGTAGTCTGGGGCGTCATCAAGGTCATCATGGGACTGCGTATCTCTGAAGAAGAAGAGTACGAAGGCGCCGACCTTACAGAGTGTGGTATGGAAGCTTATCCCGAGTTTACCAGCAAGTCGTAACGACTACTGATATCAAGACAGGTTTTATTGAATATAAACGACTCTGGCTTTCACTGAAAAGCCAGAGTCGTTTTTTCTTTAGCAGGAAGGAAAATCTGGATATAACCGCGCCAAGTACGATTCAGCTATTGAGCAACTTAATCTTGCCTTTTTAAATGCACTGCTACCGGATAAACGATAGCAGTGAATTCCCAGACAAAAGAATTGAGGCAATAGCCTACATCCTCAAACCTCCATCCAGTTCCACAACCCGGCCATTGTAATAATCATTTTCAAAGATAAATCCGGCGGTGTGGGCGATCTCCTCCGGTGTACCCATGCGACCAACAGGGATGCCCGCATTCAACCGGGCTTTTGCTTCCGGCTTCATACTTCCGGTCATTTCCGTTTCGATCACGCCGGGAGCAATGGCGGCACAGCGAATACCATACCGGGCAAATTCTTTGGCCCAGGTCACCGTCATGGCGGCCACCCCGGCCTTGGCGGCAGAGTAGTTACTCTGGCCAAAATTACCTTCCCGGGCAATACTGGAAATATTAATAATGGTACCTTTCGAACCACTTTCAATCATGCTGGCCGCCACTTCACGGGTGCAGAGAAAGACACCGGTCAGGTTAACATCAATAACAGCCTGCCACTGCGCGTAAGAAAGCTTGTCGACCACCTTGCCCTCTTTTGCCTTGACCAGAAGGCCGTCCCTGAGAATACCGGCGTTGTTAATCAGCCCATTCAAGGGGCCGAGTTCCGCTGCTGCCTTTTGAACAGCAGCTTCAACCTGTTCCTCATCCGCCACATTGGCGGGCAGGGGAATCGCATTAACGCCTTTTGAACGACAAAGTTCTGCTGATTCATGGAGTTCCGGAGAAGCCAGGTCAATCAGGCCTATATTGGCACCCCGTTCGGCAAAATGTGTGGCCATGGCCAGACCCAGTCCTCTGGCAGATCCGGTGATCAGGATGTTCTGGTGTTTAATGTCCATATGCTTATTCTTATTTCAGGTGAATGACGACTGTCTTATATCAGCCGCTTATTGTTTTCCGGTTCATCCTGAATCGAAACCTGACAAAAGGCAACATGCAATTGCGTGATTGATAATCAATCTCATTCCTATATAATGCGGCGGCAATCCTGTTTGCCAACCCTGGAGGGTTGGTTGCGGTCTGTATTTTCCCTGGAGGATAACAACGATGGAACCGAAGGAAGAAGCTGCATTTGAAGCCCGCCAACTGATGCTCCGGGAATACCACGGCATTTTGTCCACCCACTCCCAGGATGTCCCGGGCTACCCGTTCGGGTCAGTGATGCCCTATTGCCTGGACGCCCAGGGTTGCCCGGTGATTCAGATCAGCACCATTGCCCAGCACACCAAAAACATTGAAAACGACCCGCGGGTATCGTTGATCGTCAGTGAAACCAATACCGATGATGTTCACACCGGTGGACGCCTGACCTGGATGGGAGATGCTGAAAAAATCGAAGACGCGGATGATGTAAAAGACGTGTCAGAACACTATTTCAATTTCTTCCCCCAGGCCCGGAACTACAAAAACACCCACGCCTTTGATTTTTACCGGATCAAATTGGTGCGTGCCCGCTTTATCGGTGGCTTTGGTAAAATTTTCTGGGTTAAAAATGAGTTGCTGTGCAAGGAAAATCCATTCTTTGGAAGTGCTGGCAAAGGCATGATTGACCATATGAACGATGACCATGTGGACGCCATGGTCAAATATTGCCAGCAAGCCAAAATTATTATCCCGGAAGGGGTTACCCCAAAAATGGCCGGTGTGGACAGCGAAGGCATGCACCTTCTACTGGGACGGAAAGTGGTTCGAATTCCATTCCCGGAGGCTGCAGAGGATACCATGCAGGTGCGTCAACAACTGGTAGCCATGGCGAAAGCCGCCTGACACCTTCTCTTTTCCAACCTGGTAGAAACAACCGGGAGCTACCAGTGGTTGAGTAGCTCCCCGGTAAGGGTAATTTCGATCTGCCGGTCAAAAGCAGGCAGGACTTGCTCAAGAATCAGTGTGTGGCACTCCATGGAAGAAGTGGCCACGGCATCGGCCACAATAATGGTGCGATACCCTTTCTCGACCGAGGCCAGAGCACTGACCAGGACGCAATAATTGGTCTTGACTCCGGAAATAATCACGGTGTCGGGATTCAGCTCACTCAGTATCCGGTTGAAGGCGGGGCTTGAAAAGGCTGAAAAACTGGACTTATCAACCACGCAAGCAGGCGGTATAAACGACTGGATAGCACCCATCAATTCCCGGCTGCCCTGCCCCATTGGCTCTGTGATTGAGCGCCATTTATTATAAACCCGTTGCCAGCCATGGGGGATACCCGACGACTCTGCAGGAATAAAGCGGGTAAAGACGGTTCTTTCGGGAATACGTCGGGTAATCCTGACCACATTTTCAGTGACCTTTTTCAACCCTGGCGTAAACCACTCCCCCGGTTCACCGTAAAGCTGTTGCATATCAATGGCCAGATGCAGAGCCCCACGACTGATAGCTCCGTATTTAAGTCCAGACATTTTAAAGAACTCCCATTGATTGTTTGAATTATATCAATATTTGAACAACCGGCCTGTGATAGTTTCAGTACCGTCTGTAGCGGTTTTCCTGTTCCGTTGTTGTTTTTCCTTTCGTGTATAAGGGGTCTTGTTGTTCCCCTGGGTATTTTTATTGTTATTGCATTGTCTGTTTTTTCACCACTGACGGATGCCCGCTACAGGACTTTGTTTAATTCAAGGAGTAGTGTGTGCAAAAGTTTACTTCCAGATTTCCAAAGATGGCAAAGGTACTTATCCTGCGTCAGCTGCTGTGGGGAGCCGCTTTTTATGGCGTTTATGTGCTTCTTACCAAATATTTCCTGAATGAACTGAATTACAGTGAAGCAGACACCATTATGATGCTGGGTGCATTTGGTGCTGTTGGCCCTGTATTTTCAGCGGTAGGCGGTTTTGCCGCAGACCGTTATATCGGCTCGTTCAGGGCGGTTTACATTGGCTATACGTTATACACCATTGGCTTTTTCCTTCTGGGAATCGGAGCTTCGAGCCTCAGCATTCCACTGAGTATCTTTTCCATCGCCCTGATTGGTTACTCCAGAGGGCTATCGGCCACCAGCCCAACCGTACTCCTGGGGAATTCATACCCCGATGACCGGCGTGTGGATTTCCAGGAAGGTTTGACGGTCAATTACTCCATCAATAACCTGGGCTCATTTGCTTCCCAGTACCTGTTCCCATTCTTTGTCGCCTATGTGGCTTATCAGGGCAACTTCTTTATTTCTTCTTTCCTGATGCTCTGTACGCTGGTGCTGTTTTTCACCTTCCGAAAAGAACTCCGGGAAGTGGGTAATGATCTGGACCGAAAACCGGTGAGCCTGAAAGTCTGGCTTGGGTTTCTGGTGGCTTCGGTGGTGATGCTGGGACTGGTTTACTGGGTATTTGCCAACCTGGATGAAGGAAAATATTTTCTCTACGGTCTTGGGGCCTGTGCCATTGGGTACTTTATTTTTGAAATTTTCCGGGCTTCAACGGCCTACAAATACAAAATGTGTGCGGTGCTGGTCACTCTGTTCATCCTGATCTGCTTCTACTTCTACTATGGGCAGATGACCACCTCCATGAATATCTATGCCATCAACCTGATGGGCGACCAGCTCCTTGGCTTTATCCCCATCCGTCCTGAAGCCAATGCAGCCTTTAACCCTCTGTGGTGTTTTGTGCTGGGGGCACCGGTTGTGTATGCCTATGCCTGGCTTGATGAACGGGGCATCTCCCCATCAATTCCCACCAAGTTTGCCGTGGCGTTCCTGTTCAGTGCCACCGCCTTTGGCCTGCTGGCACTCTCCACAACGGCCCTGAATGAAGAGGGCAAAATAGCCGCAGACTGGGTGCTCTGGGTGCACTTCTTCCAGTCCCTGGCAGAACTGATTGTTGGTGCTCTGGGCGTCGGTTTTATCTTTGAAATGGTCCCGAAACATTTGTCCGCTTTTGCCATTGGACTCCGTTCTGTGACACTGTCGCTCAGTGGTATTCTGGCCGCAGTTATTTCCACAAAAATCGCCCTGCCCAAAGATCAGGTACTGACGCCAGAAATCGTTCAGGGAGTCTACACCGGCTATTTCACTCAACTGGCCTTGTTTGCTGTGCTGATGGCCGTGGTGACTCTGGTACTGTCCAAAGTCATCGCCCGTCTGGTGGCTAAAGGTGAACGTCTGGAAAATGAAGACGAACAACTGCAGGTAGCCACTGCCCGCTGAAGAAAAGACCGGAACCCCCCTGATGGTATTTCAAAGAATGAAAGCCCGGATCATCAGGGTGCTGCCGCCAGTCACAATACCGCTGGCGGCCCTGGTCAGGCTGGTATGAGGAAGAACAACGTCGGACCTGCTGTTTCTTTGAAGAAAAGGACTGTATTTCCTGTATAAACCCCTTTATGCTGGCCCTCGCTATTCGAATCTTGGCCATTCAACTAATAATTAAACACCGTCTGTGTTTCTATTTTCAGGCAGGAGGAGATGAGAGTGTCCAGTGTTGATCTTTCCAGAGCCTCTCTGGAGAGGCTGCTTGCAGCCAAACGACAAATCCGGCAGGAATTCGGTAAGGTTCTACACCTTTCAGACCCCGAGCTGCTGCATCAACTGAACCATTACCTTCCCCTCACCACTGAAACAAAAACCCGGGAATTATTACAAGCCTGCCTGGAACAATTCGATAACGACGGCACTGCCGTTGATCCTCACCCCAAACCGAATAAAAAAGAACAGGCAAAAACTTCAGACAACTGGTCGCCTTTATCAAACGCCGTTTCTTATTTTGATTAGGAACATTTGATGCAGATGATGGGCGCTGTTCAAATTAAATGTTGCTAACATGGTCTATACTCCCTGAGCATGAGAATTGTCGTGTAAAGTGGAGTTCCAGCCATGAAACCTCAGCAATTCCAAGACATCCTGAAGTCCATACCCATGATGTCCCCAGAGCAGATCGGTGTCCTCCATAAAACTCTGCCGCCCTCACCCATTGCCGGTGATGCACAAGGTATTTCCGG